>NZ_RZRK01000173.1:0-9544 GCF_003997835.1 Mesorhizobium sp. M7A.F.Ca.CA.004.12.1.1 | reverse complement strand
TCACCAGTGCGGCCCAAAGGGCCGATATCTTGCCGTAGTGATGTTCCCAAACATGAGGAAACAGCAGCGGACCGGTGGCGATCGACAACAGCAGCCCGGCAAAGGGCAGCGCCCACCACAGCGGCATCGAAGCGCCGGGCAGGCCGTGTTCCTCCGCCGCGAAAGCCTGTGCCGGGAACAGCACGGCGGCAATTATCGCAGCGCATGCAGCCAACAGGGAGATCGGATATGAAAAAGGCCCCCTCATCCGGCCGCTACGCGGCCACCTTCTCCCCGAGGGGAGAAGAGACTCGGCGCCGACGCTCGCCTTCTCCTCTCCCCTCGGGGAGAGGTCGGATTGCCCCGAATTGCCCTTCGCAATTCGGCTGGCAATCCGGGTGAGGGGGTGCTTGCCCAACGGCCGTTCAATCCGACAAAGGGTCTTCGAGCGTCACGCCGGCGTCGCGCAGGCGCTGCAGCATGGCATCGAGCGAACCGTTGAGATCGATGCCGCGGCAGGCATCGAGCCGCACTGTGGTTTTGAAGCCCTGGCTGACGGCGTCCAGCGCCGAAAAGCCGACGCAGAAATCGGTCGCCAGCCCGACCAGGGTCAGCGTGTCGATGCCGCGCTCCCGGAGGTAGCCGGCAAGGCCGGTCTGCGTCGTGCGGTCGTTCTCGAAGAAGGCCGAATAGCTGTCGATATCAGACCGAAATCCCTTGCGAATGACGAGCTCGGCCTTGGTCCAGGCCAGGCCGGAATGGAAATCCGAGCCCAGGCTGCCCTGGATGCAGTGGTCCGGCCACAGCGTCTGCTGACCATAGGGCATTTCGATCATCGTGAAAGGCTGCGCGCCCGGATGGCTGGAGGCAAAGCTGGAATGACCGGCGGGATGCCAGTCCTGCGTCAGCACGACATGGTCGGTTCGCCGGATCAGGTCGTTGACCAGTGGCACGATCTCATCGCCGCCGGCAACCGCCAGCGCGCCGCCGGGACAAAAGTCGTTCTGCAGGTCGATGACAACAAGCGCCTCGTCGGCCATGGGCTTTCCTCTTCCGTATGCAGGCTCCAGTGGAAAATGCCGCTGACGCGACCGGACGCAGAAACTTGACCAGATGGCCGGCGGCGTCAACCTCTCGCGACATAACAAATGCGTGCCGGCCGGGCCGCCGCAAACTCGGGCTTTGACAAATCCAGCGGGCTTGATATCATTTGCATACGAATGAGTTTCTCGGCTCGAACGCCGGAAATACCGGATTCGGAAAGTTCCTTCTGGAAGGCAAAGCGTGATCCGTTACGCGAAACCCACCTCGGTCGACGAAGCGCTCGCTTTGCTTGGCGAGGGCGCCTGGCGCATCCTTGCCGGCGGCACCGATTTCTATCCGGCACAGGGCAGCAAACCGTTCCGCGACAATGTTCTCGACATTAACGGCCTGGCGGCGCTGCGCGGCATTGCCGAGACGCACGACCATTTCGTCATCGGCGCGCGCACGACCTGGACCGACATCGTCCGCCATCCCTTGCCGCCGGCCTTCGATGCGCTGAAACAGGCGGCGCGTGAGGTTGGCTCGGTGCAGATCCAGAACGTCGCCTCGGTCGCCGGCAATCTCTGCAACGCATCGCCTGCCGCAGACGGCGTGCCGGCCCTGCTCATCCTCGATGCCGAGGTCGAGCTGCGCTCGGTGGCCGCGACGCGGCATCTGCCGTTGCAGGACTTCATTCTCGGCAACCGCCGAACCGCTCTGCTGCCCGGTGAGATGGTCACGGCCATCCGCGTGCCGAAGCCCAGCGGCACGTCGGCTTTCGTCAAGCTCGGCGCGCGCCGTTATCTCGTCATTTCCATCGCCATGGTGGCGGCGCGTCTGGTCGTCCAGGATGGCCTTGTCCGGCAAGCGGCGGTCGCCGCCGGCTCCTGTTCGGTGGTGGCCAAGCGGCTGGCCGGCGTCGAAGCCGCGCTGCACGGTCTGCCGGTGGACGGCGGACTCGCCGACGCGGTCCTGGCCGCGCCGATGGCAGAACTGTCGCCGATCGCCGATGTGCGCGGCAGCGCCGAATACCGGCTCGATGCGGTGCGCGAGATTGTTGCCCGCACGGTGCTCGCGGCTATGGGGCGTACGACTGGCGAAGAGGTGGCGGCATGAGCCAAAATTGGCCTGACGCGCGTGAAGCCCTGCCCGATCCGGGCAGTGCCCAGCCAGGCTTCGGCGCTGCGCGCGCCGATATCGCCTTCGAGGTCAATGGCACCGCCGTCTCGGTCAATGTGCCGCCCCTGCGCCGCCTGTCCCTGGTGTTGCGCGATGAATTGCTGTTGACCGGCACCAAGATCGGCTGCGACGCCGGCGACTGCGGCGCCTGTACGGTGCTGGTCGACGGCGATCCGGTCTGCGCCTGCCTGATGTCGGCGGCTTCCGCCGCCGGGACGGCGGTAACATCCGTCGAAGGCCTCGCCAATGGCCGGCTGTCGGCGCTGCAGGCCTCGTTCCTTGCCCATGGCGCGGCGCAGTGCGGCATCTGCACGCCGGCGCTGCTGGTCGCGGCAACGGCGTTGCTGGACAAACAGCCAAGCCCGACCGAGGCCGAGGTGCAGGATGCGCTGGGCGGTATTCTCTGCCGCTGCACCGGCTACCGGAAGATCATCGCGGCGGTGATGGATGCGTCCCTGCAGGGCGCAAGCCTCGATTTCCGCTTGCCTCGATCAGGCCATGCGATCGGCTCCTCGCCCGTCCGGCTCGATGGCGTGCCGAAGGTCACCGGGGCTGAGAAATTCGGCGGCGATTCCTTCCCCGCCGATGCGCTGGCCGTGCTGGTGGTCCGCTCGCCGCATTATCACGCCAGCTTCGCCTTCGGCGACCTCGACGGCTGGACGAAGGCGCATCCCGGCATAGCCGGTGTCTTCACAGCAGCCGACATTCCGGGAAAAAACTGTTTCGGCGTCATCGGCCCGTTCGCCGACCAGCCGGCGCTGGCTGAGGGGTTTGCCCGCCTCCGCGGTGAGGCGGTGGCGCTGGTTGCCGGCGAGCGTGAGGCGATGCTCGATCTCGACCTCTCGGATTTTCCGATCCGCTGGACCGAATTGCCGCATGTTCTCCAATCCTGCGAAGCGCGCGCCGGCGGTGCCAAGCTCATTCATGAAAACAGGGCGGCAAACTTGCTGACCTCCGGCTTCGTCGAACGCGGCGATCCGGAAGCAGCGCTTGCCGGCGCGGCTTTCACCGTCTCTGGCGCCATCGACACCTCCTATGTCGAGCACGCCTATATCGAACCGGAAGCCGGCTATGCCTATCTGGACGGCGACACGCTGGTCGTCGTCGCCTGCACCCAGGCGCCCTATATGGACCGCGACGAGACGGCGAAGGTGCTCGGCCTAGCCGTCGACAAGGTGCGCATCGTGCCGACCGCGACCGGCGGCGGTTTCGGGTCCAAGCTCGACGTTTCGCTGCAGCCGCTGATCGGCCTGGTGGCGATGAAGACGGGGCGGCCGGCGGCACTTGCCTACACCCGCACCGAATCGATGATTTCGACCACCAAGCGCCATCCGGCCGAGATGAGAGCGACCATCGGCGCCGATGCCGACGGCATTGTCACCGGCATGATCTTCGAAGGTGACTTCAACACCGGCGCCTATGCAAGCTGGGGCCCTACCGTGGCCAACCGCGTGCCGGTGCACGCCTCCGGACCCTATGCGACGCCGAATTACCGCGCCGAAGGCCGCGCCATCCACACGCATGGGCCGATCTCCGGCGCATTCCGCGGCTTCGGCGTGCCGCAAGCGACGATCATGCAGGAGACGCTGTATGACGAGCTAGCCGGCAAGCTCGGCATGGACCGGCTCGATTTTCGCTTGAAGAACTGCCTTCGTAACGGATCCGAAACGGTTACCGGGCAGCTTCTGGAGTCCGGCGTCGGCATTGCCGAATGCCTCGAATCGCTGCAGCCGCATTGGGTGCGCGCGACGGCTGATGCGGATGCGTTCAACCGTGCCAGCAGGGATAGAAAGCGCGGCGTTGGCGTCGCGTCCTGCTGGTATGGCTGCGGCAACACCTCGCTGCCCAACCCGTCGACAATCCGGGTCGGCATCGCGGCTGACGGCACGGTCATCCTGCACCAGGGCGCCGTCGATATCGGCCAGGGATCCAACACGGTCATCGCCCAGATATGCGCCGACGCGCTCGGCCTGCCGCTTGAGAAATTCCAGTTGAAGAGCGCCGATACGGCCATCACCCCCGACGCCGGCAAGACCTCGGCCTCGCGCCAGACTTTTGTAACCGGCAAGGCGGCCGAAAAGGCCGGCCGCGCCTTGCGCGAAACGATCCTGCGCTTCGCCAATGTTTCCGAAAACGCAGCCCTGCAGCTCGACGGCCCCGTGATCGTCATCCGCGAAGGTGAAGCCACGCGCCGCGTCGATCTCGCGACATTGGATGTAGACACCGAAGGCTTCGTCTTTCGCGCCGAGGAGACCTACGACCCGCCGACGCTGCCCCTCGACGCCAGGGGCCAGGGCAAACCCTACGCCGTTTACGGCTATGGCGCGCAGATCGCCGAATTGGAGGTCGACCTTAAGCTCGGCACGGTGAAGCTGCTGAAAATCACCGCCGCGCATGATGTCGGCAAGGCGATCAACCCGCTGCTGGCCGAGGGCCAGATCGAAGGCGGCATTGCGCAAGGCATCGGCATGGCGCTGATGGAAGAGTATATCCCCGGCCGCACCGAGAATTTGCACGATTATCTCATCCCGACCATTGGCGACGTGCCGCCGATCGAGACCATTCTGATTGAAGTTCCGGATCCGGAAGGACCCTTTGGCGCCAAGGGTTTGGGCGAGCATGTGCTGATCCCGACGGCACCGGCGATCCTCAATGCCATCCGCCACGCCACCGGCGTGCTGGTCACCAAGATTCCGGCGACGCCGACGCGTATCCGCGCTGGCATCCGCGAAAAAGATGGCATCCGCGAAAAGGAGGCACGCCGATGAGCGAGCTTGCCGAACGCTTCGAGACCCATGATCCCGGCGAGAAGCTGGTGGCGGAGAAGATCCGCTGCGATGCCTGTCCGGTGATGTGCTACATCGCTGACGGGCGCACCGGAGCATGCGACCGCTACGGCAATGTCGGCGGCAGGATCGTGCGGACGGACCCGCTGACCATCCTCGATCATGCGGCCGAGACCGGCGCGGCGATCGTGCCGTTCGTCGCCGTGGGCGAGGCCTGGGACGGCGAACTGGTCAACACCGGCCGCCGCTTCGTCACCGCAATCGGCGCCGGCACCACCTATCCCGACTACAAGCCGGCCCCCTTCATCGTCAGCCAGGAGGTCGAAGGCGTCGATCTCGTCACCGTCGTCACCGAGGGCATCTTCTCCTATTGCGGCGTCAAGGTGAAGATCGATACCGACCGTCACCTCGGTCCCGAGACGGCAATAGTCCGCGCAGCCGGCGAAGCGATCGGCCATGTCACGACGGGCGAGTATGGCTCGCAGATGCTGTCGCTGGGCGGTGTGCACCATCTGACCGGCGGCTCCAAGGCCGAGGGACGCGCCACCTGTGACGCGCTGCTCAATCTGTGCAACCGCAAGCCGGTGGAACTGGCCATCGACGGCGGCGCCACCATCATAGTCGAAGCCGGCAAAGCACCTGTCATCGACGGCAAGCAGGAACACCGAATGCGCGTCGGCTGCGGCTCGGCCACCATCGGCATGTTCGCCACGCAATGGCGCGGCCTTGTCGACGAGGTGGTGGTGGTCGACGACCACATCACCGGCGTCGTTTCCGAGCATCAGGCCGGCAAGGTGCTGGGCTGGCAGGATACAGGGATAAAAATAATCGGCCGCCGTTCGACGCCGGGCCGCTATTTCAAGGTGTCCGAACCCGGGCTGGGCTGGGGCGGCACCAGCATTTCAGACCCGCTGTCGATCCTCGGAGAGTGGAACGCCAAGAAAGGCGCGCGGCCGGGGCTGTCGCTGCTGATGGTGTCGACCACCGGCGAACAGTTCGCCTATTACGAACTCGACGACGAACTGAAACCGGTGCAAAAACCTTTCCCCGAACGGCTGCAGAAGTCGGTCGGGCTGATCGAGGACAATTGCGAGCCAGCTTTGTGCACAGTGCTGTTCATCGGCGGCGCCGGCGGCTCGCTGCGGGCCGGCGTCACCGAAAACCCGGTCAATCTCACCCGCTCGGTTCAGGGCCTGACCACCTATGTCACGGTCGGCGGCGCGCCGGTCTATGTCTGGCCGGGCGGCGGCATCACGCTGATGGTCGATGTCACCAGAGTGCCTGAGGGTGCCTTCGGCTATGTGCCGACGCCGGCGCTGGTGGCGCCTATCGAGTTCACGCTGCGCCGCGACGACTATGTCAGGCTCGGCGGGTACGAGGCCGAGATCCGCAGCGTCGAGGATATTGTCGCAAAAGGCGGTGAGTACCTCAATCCGCGCCGCGGCACAGGCGCCGAAGCCACCAATCCATGGCCGCCACTCGCGCAGCTACGCCGTGCCGGCTCGAACGGGGCCGGGTGATGCAAGGCCCGCAAGCCAACTGGCTGCAGGACGGCAAGCGGCTCCATCTCAACCACGGGCCGATCGACCTGATCGTCGAGGTTTTTGGTGAGGCGGATGAATGCCGCCGAGCCTATGAACAGGCGGTAGCGCGGTTCCAGACGATCCTGATGGAGCTGGTCGAGGAGCTCCCCGAATTGCGACTACCGGCGTTTTTCCTGGCGCCGCGCAGCTTCGCCGGCCCGACGGCGCGCCGCATGGAAGCAGCCGTCATGCCCCTGGCGGAATGCTTCATAACACCGATGGCCGCCGTCGCGGGATCGGTAGCCGACGAAACGCTCGCCGCATTGCTTGCCGGCCGCAAGCTCGATCGCGCCTATGTCAACAATGGTGGCGACTGCGCAATCCATATCGGCAGGGGACAGTCGATGGGATTGGCGGTCGCCGGCACCGGTAACGGCATGGCCGACCGGATCACGATCCGCGCGGAAGATGGCGTTCGCGGCGTTGCCACCAGCGGCTGGCGCGGCCGCTCCTTCTCGCTTGGCATTGCCGACGCCGTCACCGTGCTCGCGCGGACCGGCGCCGAGGCAGATGCGGCGGCGACCCTCATTGCCAACGCGGTGGACCTGCCCGGCAATCCCGCCATCAAGCGCATTCCCGCACATGAATTGTCGCCCGACAGCGATCTCGGCGCGCGCCTGGTGACACATGGTGTCGGCACGCTTGCCCTTGGCGAAGTGGCGCGGGCGCTGGACAATGGCCTTGCCGTCGCCGAAGATTTTCGCCGGCGCGGCCTGATTGCCGGATCGGCGCTGTTTCTTGGCGGTGAGGCCCGCATCAGTGGCTCGGTTGCGCTTGCCGCGCCCAACAAAAGTTCGAGGGAGGAAGTTGCCCATGCCTGAGTTTTCGATCCGCAAAATCGCGGTGCTGACCGAAGAGATTTTTCACGAGGGCGGGCCGGTGGCCCAGGTGCCGCGCCGCCGCGCCGCCGCGATGGCCCTGGTGAAAAACCCGTTCGCCGGGCGCTATGTCGAAGACTTGCAGAGCGCCATGGACGATCTGAAGCCGCTCGGCCTGTTGCTCGCCGACCGGCTGATCGCGGCGCTCGGCGGCGACGTCAAGCAGATCGACGGCTACGGCAAGGGCGCCATTGTCGGCACGGCGGGCGAGTTGGAGCACGGTGCGCTGTGGCATGTGCCCGGCGGCTACGCCATGCGCGAACGGCTCGGCGACGCCAAGGCGATCGTGCCGTCGGCCAAGAAGGTCGGCGCGTTCGGTTCAAAGCTCGATGTACCGCTCGGCCACATCAACGCCGCCTATGTGCGCAGCCATTTCGACGCCATGGAAGTCGGCATCAGCGATGGTCCGCGCCCAGACGAAATCCTGTTCTGCCTCGCCATGACCTGTGGCCCGCGCATCCACAATCGCATGGGTGGTCTCGCGGCCGATGACATCAAAGCCTGGGATGGCTTGCGGTGAGCGGCGAGGACAATCTGCTCAAGCTGGTCGAGGTCGAGGCGCCGGACGACCAGGATTACCTGCTGCAGGAGCAGGTCGGCTTCATCCTGCGCAAGGCGCATCAGCGCCATGTGGCGATATTTGCCGCGCATATCGGCGATCTGACGCCGCCGCAATTCGCGGCGTTGGCCAAGCTGCGTGACGTCGGCGAGACCTCGCAGAACCAGCTCGGCACGCTGATCGCGATGGATGCGGCGACGGTGAAGGGCGTCATCGACCGGCTGAAGGCGCGCGGCCTGGTCGAGCTTTCCAGGCACGAGGTCGACAAGAGACGGCTGCTGGTCAATCTGACCGCGGCAGGCCGTGATGCCATCGACCGCCTGATCCCGCTGGCGCGCGAGATCACCCAGGAGACGCTGGCACCGCTCTCCGCCAAGGAGATCGCCACCTTCATGAAGCTGCTGGTGAAGCTGGCTTAGACCGCCGGGCGCCAAAAAGGCACCCGGCAGGAAGCTTGGCTCAGAGGCCGTTGTCCTTCAGCACCTGGGCGGCGTTTTCCTTGGTGATCTTCTCGGTCGGCAGAGTGATGGTCTTTTCGACCTTCTCGCCGTTGAGGAACTTGATCGCCTGGCGCAGGCCTTCGGCACCGGGAGTGACATAGGTGAAGGTTGCCGTCAGCTCGCCCTTGTTGACCATCTGCACGCCTTCGTTGGGCAGGCCGTCGATACCAATGAACTTGATGTCCTTCTCGCGGCCGACATCCTTGGCGGCGAGATAGGCGCCGTAGGCCATCGGATCGTTGTGTCCGTAAACGAGATCGATCTTCTCGTTGCTCTTCAGCGCGTTGGCCATCAGATTGTAGGCCTGATCCTGCTTCCAGTCGCCCGATTGCTGGTCGAGCAGATAGTTGATGCCCGGCGCCTTGTCGGTGAATTCGTGGAAGCCGTCGTGGCGGTCATGCGCCGGCTGGGTGCCCATGCCGCCCCAGATCTCGACGACGTTGCCTGCAGCCTTGCCCTTGCCGCCAAGCAGTTCGACGGCATATTCGCCGGCCGCGCGGCCGATCAGCGCGTTGTCGCCACCGACGAACTGCGTGTAGTCCTTGGTCTCGACATTGCGGTCGAGCACGAAGACCGGGATCTTGGCATCGATCGCCTGCTGCACGACGCCGGTCAGGCCGGCCGATTCCTTCGGTGACACCAACAGCGCATCGACTTCCTGGCGGATCAGGTTCTCGACATCGGCGACCTGCTTTTCGGTCTTGTCCTCGCCGTCGGTGATGATCAGTTCGACCTCGGGATGCTTGGCGGCTTCGGCCAGAATGTCCTTGTTGAACTGCGCGCGCCAGGGCTCGATGGTCGTCACCTGCGAGAAGCCGATCTTCCACTTCTTGTCCTGGGCGAAGGCATTGCCGGTGGTCAGAAGCGCGGTGGTGGTCAGCAGTGCCGCGGTCACTGCAGCAAGCTTCAGCATGTCACGTCGTTTCATTTTTTGTTTCCTCCGAGATTGAGAGACGGTGTCTCTTGCGACGGCCGCTTTGCCGCGGCCGTTTCCTTGTGCGCCGATTGCCCGCCGGGCAGGCGCAGATAGGCCAGGAGATCACCGGCATTGCGCTCC
>NZ_RZRK01000172.1:0-9551 GCF_003997835.1 Mesorhizobium sp. M7A.F.Ca.CA.004.12.1.1 | reverse complement strand
GCCTGGTGATGAAATTGATGGTGCCGCCGGTCGCGCCGGAGCCGTAAAGGCTGCTTGCCCCGTTGACCACCTCAATGCGCTCGACTTTGCCGAGATCGATAAGCGAAAGCGTTCGTGAAACGTCACGCAACGGGGTGTTGCGGGGAATGCCGTCGACGAGAATCAGCACGCCGCGACCGCGAAAGCTTTCCGAGGCACCTGAAATCGTCTGGTTTGCGATCGAAAAACCGGGAACCAGCTTGGAAATCAGGGTCGCCGGGTCGCTCGTCAGCTTGAGCTGTTGTGCCAGCTCATCAGCCTCGATGACCTGGACGGACCCGGGAATGCTGGAGATCGGCTGCTCCGTTCTGCTCGCCGTCACCAACACTGTTTCCAGCTGTATCGCGGGTGCCGAATCTCCAGTGTTCTGCGCCTGCACGGGCATGGTCGTGAAAGCAAGTGGCAGCAGTGCGAGGCAAGTTCCCGCGATCAGTTCATTCCGCATAGTCGCACTCCAAATTGGCCCCTCGGGTGCCGCAAAGGCATTGAGGGCCACAAATCGCTGGCTCCCTTTTCCCGGATCGATTAAATATGTCTCAATTACTCATGTTATCGATCAGGGCGATGGCGCGCTTGGAGTGAAGCGAAGCCGGCACTGCTGAAAACGAACTCCGACGATCCGAATTGAAAATGTTGCAGTTATATCACAGGTCGACCAACCCCAGCGGGATCAGCCCGGTGAGCTTCGACATGTCGGGTCACGACGACGCGGAAGCCGAGCGGTTGTGCGCCGGCCATTTTTTAACGGTCATCGGGGAGGTCGCGATCGAAACAGGGCTGGGTGTCCTCTCCGCCGTGCGTGGCGTGACATGTGGCCTCGCCGATCTGAACGTCATGACGTGTTTCTTCCCGCCCTCGCCGTTACGGGTGCGGGGGATTGGAATGCCGGGTTCGGACAAGGTGCTCATGTTGCGAAGCATGGAAGGTCCGCTGGTCGTTGAGCAGGATGGACGGAAGATAGAAGCCGCGCTTGGAGATTTCCTCTTTGTATCCGGTGAGATGGCCTACGACTGGTATCTGCCGGAAGGGGGCAGGCTGGACTGCGGCAGCCTGCCCGGCGCCGCTTTCCGCGTTTCCGGCGAGACGCTTTCCAGGCTGATGCTGCGACCGATCCCGAGAACGTTTCCTCCGCTCCAGCTTCTGATCACCTACGGCGCTTATCTGTTGATGCGTGGCCCGCATTCTGCCAACGAGGCGGAGATGGCCAATGCCCATTTCAACGAAATACTTCCGCTCGTCGTCGCCTATCTGGAAACCCCATCAACGGTGGAACGTGACCGGCTGCACCCTGTTAAACGCTATATCGATGATCACCTGGGGGATGGCGATCTGAGCATTTCCGCTGTGGCCGCTGTCCTCGATGTTACACCACGATATGTCCAGAAGTTGTTTCAGCGCGAAGGGACGACATTTTCGAGATATCTTCTCGAACGGCGCCTGGCCGAGGCGCGCAAGCTGCTGTTGCGGGGAACGGGAACGCTTTCGATAGGCGCCACTGCCTATGAAGTCGGTTTCGGGGATATCTCCTACTTCAACCGCACCTTCCGAAAGCGTTATGGCGTGGCGCCTTCCAGCGTTCGGGATGAAGCGCGGCAGACCCTTGGTTGAGTGGCTAATAGCCCGGGCAGAGACCGTCGGAATAGTGCGGCGAACCCTTGGGGCGTTGCCGATACTGCGTATACGAGGATACCTACATCCGTTAAGCTGAGCGCCGCGTCAAACGGGAGCATCGATTGCAAGGATTTGCGGAAAGCGTGATGCAGGGGCCGCGAACCGTGGCCGAACAGGTCGCCAATGTCCTGCGCGAAGCGATTGCCGGTGGAACCATCAAGGCGGGCACTCCGCTGCGCCAGGACGAATTGGCCGAGCAGTTTGGCTTCAGCCGCATGCCAATTCGTGACGCCCTTCGCCAATTGGAAGCCGAAGGCATTGTTTCCATCCATCCGACAAAAGGCGCGCAGGTCGCCCGGATGGACGGCGCCGAGATCGGTGAAATCTACGCACTGCGCGAACTGCTTGAATGCGAGGCGGTGCGGCTTTCGCTTCCCAACCTCGCCGGCGCGAAGCTCGACGAGGCGGAACAGGTGCTCGACCAGATCGACGCGGAGCGCAATGTCGGCCGATGGGGTGCGCTGAACCGTGCCTTTCATCTGGCTCTCTACGACGCCTGCGGTAACCGTCGATTGCTCGGCCTGATCGAGGCGCACCACAATGCCGCAGATCGCTACGTCCGCATCCTCCTGTCGAACCTGGATTATCGCAGCCGCTCGCAGACGGAGCACCGCGACCTGCTGGCCGCCTGCAGGGCGCGCAAGGAGGACAAGGCCATAAGCATTCTGAGGCGGCATCTTCGCGAGGGAAGCGAGACGCTGGTCAGCGCGATCAGGGAAGATGGCCTGTCGCGAAAATCCTGACGGCGTGGCTTGAGCTCCGGTTGCCTCTGCGCGCGATCACTGCCACATATTGCAACATCGATACTCGATCCAGGATCATCATGTCCCCCGACAGCAGCCTGCCGGCGCGCGCCCTTGCTCCACGTCGCCACGAAGAGATCCTGCGGCGGCTGGGCGCTCACGGGTCTGTCAGTGTCGCCGAGCTGGCCGGGTTCTTCGATGTCTCACGCGAAACCATCCGCCGCGACCTGAAACTGCTGTCGGATAAAGGACAGCTCGGCATCGTCCATGGCGGCGCTGCCCGTTTCGAGCCGAGCGAACCGGCAATGAGCCTGCGCAGCCAGGAGAATGCCCGGGGCAAGGCTGCGATCGGCAGGATAGCTGCCGGTCTTGTGAAGGACGGCATGGTGGTGTTCCTCGATTCCGGCACCACCACGCTGGCCGTCGCACAAGCCATGACCGACCTGCGCGATCTCACCATCTGCACGGCGAGCCTCCCGATCGCGCTTCTGCTGTGCCACGTCTCAGGCATGCGCGTGCATATGCTGGGTGGCGAAGTCGATCCCGGCGAAGAAGCAGCCTCCGGCATCGACATGCTCGAAGCCATGGCGCGCTTTCGCGTCGACATCGCCTTCCTCGGTGGTGGCGCGCTGTCGCCCGACGGCGAGGTGACCGATTTCACCCGCGCCGGCGCCGAACAGCGCAGCCGCATGATCGCGCTTGCCGCCAAAACCTACTTCGTTCTCGACAGCAGCAAGTTCGCAAAGCTGACGCCGCTCAGGATCCCGAATTTTCAGCACGCCGCCGGCGTGATCGTCGATGCGAAGCCGCAGGCCGACATCGCCGAAGCGCTTGCGCGCAAGGGGCCTGAGCTGATGGTTGCATCTTGATGTGATATTTTGTGGCATTTTGTGTTGATATTTGGAATTCGACTGCTATGATCCGGCTCGTGTCAAAACGGCAGGATCTCCCATGGCAAACCAATTTCCCACCCAGGCGCGCGTCGTCATCGTCGGCGGCGGTATCATCGGCTGCTCGGTCGCATATCACCTGACGAAGCTCGGCTGGACCGATGTTGTGCTGCTCGAACAGGGGCAACTCAGCGGTGGCACCACCTGGCACGCCGCAGGGCTTGTCGGCCAGTTGCGCAGTCACTCCAACATGACCAGCCTGATCAAATACTCCACGCAGCTCTATGGCGAGCTGGAAGCCGAGACCGGGCTTGCCACCGGCTGGAAGAATTGTGGCTCACTGTCGGTGGCGCGGACCGCCGACCGCATGACGGTGCTGAAGCGCACGGCCGCATCGGCACGCGCCCAGGGCGTCGACATCGACGTGATTTCGCCGAAGGAGGCGGCGGATCTATGGCCGGTCATGGCGACCGACGATCTGGTCGGCGCCGTCTGGCTGCCGGGCGACGGCAAGGCCAATCCGACCGATCTCACGCAATCGCTCGCCAAGGGTGCGCGCAATCGCGGCGCGAAAATTATCGAGCGGGTCAAGGTCACTGGTATCAGCCAGAGGAATGGTGTCGCCTGCGGTGTCGAGACGGATCGCGGCAACATTGCCGCCGAGATCGTCGTCAATTGCGCCGGCCAGTGGGCGCGCAAGGTCGGGCTGATGTGCGGTGTCTCGGTGCCGCTGCATTCGGCCGAGCACATGTACATCGTTACCGGCAGGATCGAGGGCGTGCATCCGGACCTGCCCGTGATGCGCGACCCCGACGGTTTTATCTACTTCAAGGAAGAGGTCGGCGGCCTGGTCATGGGCGGCTTTGAGCCGCACGCCAAGCCGTGGGGCATGAATGGCATTCCCGAAAATTTCGAGTTCGCGCTGTTGCCGGACGATTGGGATCAGTTCGAGATCCTGATGGAAAACGCGCTGGTCCGCGTACCGCAATTGGCGGAGGCCGAGGTCAAGAAATTCTACAACGGTCCCGAGAGCTTCACGCCGGACAACAATTTTCTCCTTGGCGAGGCGCCGGAGCTGAAGAATTTCTATGTCGGCGCCGGCTTCAATTCGATGGGCATCGCCAGCGCCGGCGGTGCGGGCAGGGCGCTGGCGGAATGGATCGTCAATGCCGCGCCGACCATGGATCTATGGCCGGTCGATATCAGGCGTTTCGCCCCCTTCAACAACAATCCGCGCTGGCTGCATGACCGTGTCAAGGAAACGCTCGGCCTGCACTACGCCATGCCGTGGCCGAACCGCGAACTGGATACCGCACGGCCGTTCCGCCGGTCGCCGCTCTACGACCGGCTCGCCGTCAAGGGCGCCTGCTTCGGTTCCAAAATGGGCTGGGAGCGCGCCAACTGGTTCGCGGCACCGGGAGAAAAAGCCGAAAACGACTATGCCTTCGGCCGTCAGAACTGGCACGAGGCGGTCAAGCGCGAGACGAAGGCGACACGCGAAGCCGTCGCCGTCTTCGACCAGACCTCTTTCGCCAAGCTCCTCGTGCAAGGCCACGATGCCTGCGCCGCGCTCAACTGGATCTGCGCCGGAAATATCGACGTACCGGTCGGTACGTCTGTTTATACGGGCGTGCTCAATGCACGTGGCGGCTATGAAAGCGATTTCACCGTGATGCGGCTTGGCGTGGAGAAATTCCTTATCGTCACCGGTTCGGCGCAAGCCATCCACGATGCCGACTGGATCGTCAAAAACATCCCGTCCAACGCGCATGCAATCTTGACCGATGTCACCTCGTCCTACGCGGTACTGGCATTGATGGGGCCGCGCTCGCGCGATCTGCTGGGCAAACTCTCCTCGGCCGATCTCTCCAACGCCGGCTTTCCCTTCGCCACCATCCGCGATATCGATATCGGCTATGCCACCGCCTATGCCAACCGCATGACCTATGTCGGCGAACTGGGCTGGGAACTGATCGTGCCGACCGAATTCGCCGTCGGCGTCTATGAGGCACTGCATGAGGCTGGCAGCGAGTTTGGCCTGATCGATGCCGGTTACTACGCGCTCGACGCCTTGCGTATCGAAAAGGGTTTTCGCGCCTGGGGTCGTGAGCTGACGCCAGATATCAATCCCTGGCAGGCTGGGCTTGGCTTCGCCGTCGCGATGGACAAGCCGGGTGACTTTATCGGCCGCGACGCGCTGGTTGAGACGAAGCCATCAGCACCGGCAAGACGCGTCGTGCTGTGCACGCTCGATGATGCCGAGCCGATGCTGTGGGGCGGCGAACTGATCCTGCGCGACGGCAAGCCGGTCGGCGAAGTCCGCTCGGCCGCCTACGGCCACACGCTTGGCCGCTCGGTGGCGCTCGGGCTGATCGAGAACGAGGCGGGCGTCGATGCTGCGTTTCTCACCGGTGGTCGTTTCGAGATCGACCTTGCCGGCGTTCGCCATGCCGCGACAGCACATCTGCGCAGCCCCTACGATCCGAAGTCGGAGCGGGTGAAGGCTGATGTGGTGGAGGTTCGCGCTGCCGCCTAATCCGCCGACATGGACCTTGCCATATCCAGGAACGCCCGCACCAGTTTGCCGCCGCTGCGTTCACGCAGGCAGATCAGCGCTTCGTCCATCAGGGTCTCGGGAGCATCGATGGTGATCGGCACCAGCCGCGAATCCTGGCCGAATTCGGCCGCCGAGACAAAGCCGATGCCGGCGCCCGATGCGACGATCTCGCGGACCGCTTCGCGGCCCTCGGCTTCGATCGCCGGCCTGAGTTCGATTTTCGAGGCGGCTGCGAGATCTTCGAGTTTCTGACGCGTCTTCGAACCGCGCTCGCGCATGACCAGCGATTCCTGCGCGAGTTGCTTGAGGGTGAGCGACTTTTTCGCGGCCAGCGGGTGGTCGATGGATGCAAACGCGATGATCGGCGTCGAGTTGAGTTTCAGCACCTCGAAATCGCGCCCTGTCGGCACCTCGCCCAGCACGCCGATGTCGGCATCGTAGCTGTAGAGGCTGCTGATCACCGTCTCGGTGTTGCCGGCGCGCACCGAAACCTGCACGCCGGGGTAGCGGGCCCGGAAGCTGCCGAGAATGTGAAGCAGATGATGTGCGGCATCGGCGACGATGCGTAGCGTGCCGGAACGCAGCGCGCGCGACTCCGTCAGCAACTCCAGCGCCTGTTGCTCGGTATCGAACATGCGGTGGGTTATCTCGAGCAGCTTTTGGCCCGAATGGGTCAGCGTGACCTGCTTCTTGTTGCGGTTGAACAACAGCACATCATACTCTTCCTCGAGCTTGCGCACCTGGTCCGAGATCGCCGGCTGGGTCAGGAAGAGCGCTTCGGCAGCGCGTGAAAAGCCACCGGAGATGGCCACCTGGTGAAAGGCCCGCAATTGGACGTAGCGCATCTTACGTGCCTCCGACATTTCTGAAATCGCCAACATCCTATCATAAGTACAGCTTGGGAAAAGATAGAAATGAACGATTTGACTTATGTTTAGGCAGCCATCAGCCTGAGTGTGGGTCGACGTCTCTGCCGGCCGTTGGCCGGGAGGTCGCTATGCAATTTTCCATCATCCTGCTGCACCTGGCGGGTGCCGTCATGCTGCTGCTCTGGGCCGTGCACATGGTGCGCACGGGCGTCGAGCGCGCCTGCGGCCCTGCCTTGCGCGATGCGCTGAGACAGGCGCGGGGTGCGCGGATCAGGTCGGCGGGCGTCGGCACCGTGCTTGCCGTGCTGCTGCAAAGCTCGACCGCAGTCGCCATCCTGGCGGCCGGGTTTGCCGTCAGCGGCATGGTTTCGGTGTCGGCGGGGCTGGCGATCCTGCTGGGCGCCGACCTCGGTTCCGCTCTGGTCGTCCAGGTGCTGTCGTTCGATCTGAGCTGGCTGGTGCCGGCGCTGATCCTGGTCGGCGGCGCCATGGCCCTGAAGTTCGAGGCGCGCGGCATCAAGCAGGGCGGACGCATCCTGATGGGCGTCGCCTTCGTTCTGTTGTCGCTGCATATGATCGGCGAGGCGACCGCACCCATGCGGCAGAGCACCTTGCTGCCACTGGTGATCTCCTACCTGCGCGCGGACTATTTCACCGCCTTCGCCGCTGCTGCCCTGTTCACATGGCTGATCCACTCCAGCGTAGCGGCGATCCTGCTGTTCGTCACGCTTGCCGCGCAAGGCGTCTTGCCGGTCGAGGTCGGCCTGTTCTTCATCCTCGGCGCCAATTGCGGTGGTGCGCTGATTGCGGTGTGGCTGACACGCGGCGATGCCGTCGAGGCGCGCCGTGTCCCGCTTGGCAATCTGATCTTTCGCGGCACGACGGCGCTCGCCGCCTTGTTTGCGCTTCAGGCCGTGACCTTCCCGGCGCATCTGTTCGGCGTAACCGAAGGCCGCCAACTGGTCAACCTGCACCTTGCCTTCAATCTGGTACTCGTCATCGGCTGCTTGCCGTTCACCGGCACGATGGAAAAGCTCGCCACCTTGCTGATCCCCGACAGGCCAGCGGCAAAGGCAGGGGAGGCTGGGGACCTGATGTCACGCCGCACCAGCGCGCTCGACCGCACCGTCATGCGCACACCCGGTCTCGCTCTGGCCAGTGCGACCCGCGAGTTGCTGCGCGTGGGCGAAGTCGTCGAGGTGATGCTGCGCCCGGTGATGGATTTCTTCGACGCCGGCACCGCCGACCAGATACGCCAAGCCCAAAAACTCGATGAGGAGGTCAACCGCGCCCACACCGAGATCAAGCTCTACATTGCCGAAGTCAATCGCGGCAGCATGAGCGCGGCCGAGGCGCAGCGCGGCATCGAGCTCACCGACTTCGCCATCAATCTCGAACGCGCCGGCGATATCGTCGCCAAGAACCTGCTCGTGCTCACCCAGGAGCTGCGTGACAAGAACCTGCGCTTTTCACGCGACGGCTGGAGCGAACTGGCCGGGCTTCACAACCGTGTCATGGCCAACATGCAGCTTGCGCTCAATGTGCTGGTGTCGAGCGATCTCGAGTCGGCGCGGCAACTCGTCGTCGAGAAGGAGCATATGCGCAGACTGGAACGCACGAGCCACGACCGTCACCTCAAGCGCCTGCAATCGGGAATGCCGCAGAGCATCGACACCAGCGACATCCATCTGGAGGCGGTGCGGGCACTGAAGGAAATCAACTCGCTGATGGCTTCTGTCGCCTATCCGCTGCTGACGCAGAGCGGTGATCTGCTCGAAAGCCGGCTGGCGAGAGGGGCAGCGGAAGGGAGGGCTCCTGCACTGGCCTGACGGGTGACATTCTCCGCTGGCGAGTGGCAATCTTTGCCATCGTTAGAATCGATACATCGATACAAAATAACGATTTTACAAATAGATCATTCAGGCCAAGAATAAGGCCACATCGAACGCAGATCGAGCGGAGGACAACATGCTCGCCGAGACGAAATTTGCCGCGGAGCCGCTGGCCAGTCCGGCGCTGGGCGAGCCGTATCTTCTGACCCCAGGGCCGCTTACCACGGCCTATTCGGTCAAGGAGGCGATGTTGCGCGACTGGGGATCGTGGGACGGCGACTTCCGCGCCATGACATCGGATATGCGTCGCCGCCTGCTGGCGCTGACCGGGGACAGGAACGATGAGTTCGACTGCGTGCCGATGCAAGGGAGCGGTTCCTTCTGCGTCGAAGCGATGCTGGGTTCGTTTGTGCCCAGAGATGGCAAGGTTCTGGTGCTGGCCAACGGCGCCTACGGCCTGCGCGCCGCGCAGACCATGCACTATCTCGGCCGCGCCTACACGCTGATCGACAAGGGCGACTATCTGCCGCCGCGCGGCGACGAGGTGGCGGCGGCCCTCGCGGCCGACCCTGATATCACCCATGTCATCGCCATCCATTGCGAGACCAGCTCCGGCATCCTCAATCCGGTCGCCGAGATTGCGCAAGCCGTCCATGCCAAGGGTCGCAAGCTGCTGGTCGATTCCATGAGCGCCTTCGGCGCCGTAGCGCTCGACGTCAACGATATCCGCTATGAGGCGATGGTCTCGTCCGCCAACAAGTGCATCGAGGGCGTTCCGGGCTTCGGCTTCATCATCGCCCGCAAGAGCGAGCTGGAGGCTGCCAAAGGCAGGAGCCATTCGCTGTCGCTCGATGTCCACGCCCAGTGGGCGCACCTCAACAAAACCGGCCAGTGGCGCTACACGCCGCCGACGCACGTCGTCGCTGCCTTCCTCGAAGCACTGCGCCAGC
>NZ_RZRK01000171.1:0-9555 GCF_003997835.1 Mesorhizobium sp. M7A.F.Ca.CA.004.12.1.1 | reverse complement strand
ATGCGTTCGCCGAGACGGTCGACCTGGCCGGCAAAATGCTCGCCGTCGCGATAGGCGAAGAACAACGCGATCATCATGAACAACAATGTCAGGAGCAAGCCGAAAGCGCTGCCGCCGGCGGCCAGCACACCGCGATAGATGCTGCCGATGTTAGCGCCGCTGACCAGCTGGATCAGTTCACCAATGCCGCCGGGATGGCCGAAATTGGTCGTCCACTGCTGGTTCAGCCACTCGCCCACGACAGGCATGGTGGCGATCCAGTGCGGTGTCACCGCGCCATGACGGTTGGTCTCGATCGCCCAGGCGACCCATTCGCGGACCTCGTTGATCGCATAGGTGCCGGCGAGCGCGATCGGGATCACCAGGAAGGCTAAGATAAAGAGGATGGCTAAGGTCGCGGCGATGGTGCGGTTGCCACTGACCGCGACAAGCAGGCGGCGGTAAAGCGGCCAGCTTGCGAAAGCGATGACGAGCGCCGCCAGCACCGGAAACAGGAAGCCGTGGAAGAAATAAACGCCGGCGGCGACGATCAGCACCAGCAGCCAGCGCGCCGCCGACAGCGGCGGGATGACGGCGGACCTGAGCGGCGTCGACAGGCCGAACAGGCGTTGCTGCCGTTCCGGTTTCTGGATTTTTGCTTCCTTCAAACGCCTGGCTCTCCCAAACACCCCTCCTGTCTATGCACTGATATAGTGCAGCAATCGTGACGATAGTCCAAATGATTGGGGATCTCCCCCCTCGAGGGGGAGATGGCCGGCAGGCCAGAGGGGGTCGCCGCGCGTGAAGCGCTAACCTCCTCTGCCGGCGAAGGAGGTCGCGTCCAGTCGTGCCGACCCCCTCTGTCGCCTTTGGCGACATCTCCCCCTCGAGGGGAGATTAGCAGCGCTACCCAAATTTCCCCGTCCTCGGGAATCCCTTCGGCACCATCCGTCCGGCCGACGCACGGGCACCGATCCACTCGGCCAGTTCCTCGCGCGACCTTGTGAAGGTGCGGTCGGCCGAATCCTGCCAGGAGAGGCCGGTCTCCAGCGTGAACGGTTTGAGATCGAGAAGGCCGCCATCCTTGTATTTCTGCAGCCGCACGCCCTTGCCGCGGCCCATCTCCGGAATCTCGGCGAGCGCGAACACCAGCATCTTGCGATTCTCGCCGACGATGGCGAGATGGTCGCCGGTGACCGGGATGCAGCGCTTGGCTTCGTCCGGCGCCTTGACGTTCATCACCTGCTTGCCCTTGCGGGTGTTGGCGACGACTTCCTCCTCCGGCACGATGAAACCGTTGGCGTCGTGCGAGGCCAGCAGCAGCTTGCGCTTCGGGTCGTGGACGAAGGCGGTGACGATGTCCTGGTCATTGTCCATATCGACGATGATGCGGATCGGCTCGCCATGGCCGCGCCCGCCAGGCAGCCGGTCGGCGCCGATGGTGTAGAATTTGCCGCCGGTGGTGAAGACCAGCACCTTGTCGGTGGTCTGGGCATGGAAGGCGAGCTTGAGGCTGTCGCCCTCCTTGAAGGTCAGCGTCGAGAGATCGGCCAGATGCCCCTTCATCGCCCGCAGCCAGCCCTTTTCCGACACGACGACCGTGACCGGCTCGCGCTCGATCATGGCGTGTGCGATGTCGGCCAGATCATGCTCGGGCGCGTCGGCGAACTGGGTGCGGCGCTTGCCGAGTTCGGTCTCCGGACCGAACTTGTCGCGGATGTTGGTGACTTCCCATTTGATCGTCGCCCACTGCTTCTCGTTTGAAGCAAGCAGTGCCTCGATCTGCTTCTTCTCCGCGCTCAGGCCGTCGAATTCCTTGCGGATCTCGAATTCTTCAAGCTTGCGCAGAGCGCGCAACCGCATATTGAGGATGGCTTCGGCCTGGGTGTCGGTGAGCGACCAGCGGGCCATCATCACCTGCTTTGGCTCATCCTCCTCGCGGATGATCCTGATCACCTCGTCGATGTTGAGGTAGGCGATCAAATAGCCGGCAAGTATCTCCAGCCGTCTTTCGATCTCGCCAAGCCGATGTTTCGAGCGGCGGATCAAAACCTCGCGGCGATGCTCGAGCCACTCCTGCAGTACGCCCTTCAGCGACAGCACGTTGGGCACCTTGCCGCGCGACAGGACGTTCATGTTGAGCGGGAAGCGGCTTTCGAGCTCGGTCAGCTTGAACAACGATTCCATCAAGATGCCGGGATCGACCGAACGGCTCTTCGGCACCAGCACGACGCGGACGTCCTCGGCGCTTTCGTCCCTGATGTCCTCGAGCAGCGGCAGCTTGCGTGCCATCAGCAGTTCGGCGATCTTCTCGATCAGCCGCGCCTTCTGCACGCCGTAGGGTATTTCGGTGACGACGATGCTCCAGGTGCCCCTGCCCTGGTCCTCCTGGAACCACTTCGAGCGCACGCGAAAGCCACCGCGGCCGGTTTGATAGGCTTCGAGGATCGAGGCGCGGCTGTCGACGATGATGCCGCCGGTCGGGAAATCCGGCCCCTGGACAAACTCCATCAGCTTCGCCACCGGCGCGTCCCGGTTTTCGATCAGGTGAAGTGCGGCATCGCAAAGCTCGGCGGCGTTGTGGGGCGGGATCGATGTCGCCATGCCCACCGCGATGCCGGACGAGCCGTTGGCCAGCAGATTCGGAAAGGCGCCGGGCAAAACCACCGGCTCCTCGTCTTCTTCATTGTAGGTCGGCCGATAATCGACGGCATCCTCGGTGATGCCGGACAAGAGTTCGGTCGCCACATCGGTCATGCGCGCTTCGGTGTAGCGCATGGCGGCGGCGTTATCACCGTCGATGTTGCCGAAATTGCCCTGCCCGTCGACCAAGGGATAGCGCATCGAAAAATCCTGCGCCAACCGCACCAGCGCGTCATAGATCGACTGGTCCCCATGCGGGTGGAACTTGCCCATCACCTCGCCGACGATGCGGGCGCATTTGGCAAAGCCCTGGTCGGGGTTGAGCCGCAGCAGGCGCATGGCGTGCATGATGCGGCGATGGACCGGCTTCAGTCCGTCGCGCACATCGGGCAGTGCCCGGTGCATGATGGTCGACAGCGCATAGGCCAGATAGCGCTCTTCCAGCGCCTTCTTCAGATCGACCGGTTCGATATGATCGCCACCGCCATTTTCAGGCGGCAAAAGCCTTTTTCCCATGGGCTCGGACTAGCCGAGCGGGTGATTCGCGGCAAGAGCCCGACAGAGATACCGGCCCTTCTGCAACACGAAACCGCACCCCGGGGGATGTCGGCCAACATCAGCCTGTTACATGCGGGTTCTATGGCCAAGCGCGACGACATCCGGCTATCGGCTCTTCATGACAAATTCACCGGTTTGCGCAAAGACGGTGGGATCGGGTTTGCCTTTCACCGCGATTTTTGACCAATGTGCCGGGACACGCCTTTTTCCGGTCCAGTTCGTCACGGAATGGTGATGGCGCAAATAATTGAAAAAACAATTTCAGGACACTCTCAGGGACCTTGCGATGACAATCAAACGCTCAACTCTTAGGAAATTAGCCCTTTCGACCTTCTTGCTCACGCTGCCGCTGAATGCGGCCCTCGCACAGGATACGGCAGTGGCCGACCGGCTGAAGGCCGCGCTTGTCGCACAAGGTGTCGACATCACCTGGACTGGCGTGACCGGCGACAACACCAGCATGGTGCTGCAGGGCGTTGCCATCAAACCGGCGGCGGAGAAGGAAGCGCTTCCCATCGGCGACGTCAAACTCGAAGGTGTGACCGAGGCAAATGGCGGCTATGACATCGCCACCGTATCGACGGCTGCCTTCACACACAGCAAGGACGGCGTCACCCTCGACCTCAGCCCCTTCGTCATCCATGACATGACAGTTCCGGCCGACGGCGCCACCGGCCCGCTCGGCTCGCTGATGATGTACAAGTCAGCCGAACTCTCGAACATGACCGTCAAGGTCGCCGACAAGACCGCCTTCTCGATGGATGGACTTGCCATCGAGATCACGCCGCCGGCGGACGGCAAGGCGATGGAATTCACCGCCACCACGGAGAAATTCAACGCCGACCTGACGCTGGTGGACGATCCGAAGTCCAAGGAAGTCATCAACGCGCTCGGCTACCAGAACATCGCGGGCAATCTCGAAATGGCCGGCACCTGGCAGCCCACGGACGGCAAGATGGAACTGTCGAAATACGACATCTCGGTCGAGAATGCCGGCACGCTCGGCATGACCTTCAATCTCGGCGGCTACACGCTGGACTTTATCAAGTCGCTGCAGGAAATGCAGAAGAAGATGGCTGCACAGCCCGAAGGCGCCGACAATTCGGCGCAAGGCATGGCCATGCTCGGCCTGTTGCAGCAGCTTTCGTTCAACAGCGCCTCGATCCGCTTCGACGACGATTCGCTGACCAACAAGGTTTTGGACTATGTCGGCAAGCAGCAAGGCATGTCCGGCAAGGACATCGCCAACCAGGCCAAGGCGATCGTGCCGTTCGGCATGGCGCAGCTCAACAATCCGGAACTGACGGCGCAGGTTACGGCCGCGGTCAGCAAATTCCTCGATGATCCGAAGAGCCTCGAAATCTCGGCCGAGCCGCCGGCATCCGTGCCGTTCGCACTGATCATGGCGGGCGCCATGTCCAACCCGCTCGACCTGCCGAAGACGCTCGGCGTCACCGTCAAGGCCAACGAAGACTGATCGAAGTAGTTCCCTTCTCCCCGTCACTATACGGGGAGAAGGTGCCGGCAGGCGGATGAGGGGCAGCGCCGACGCCTACAAATTGCAATTCATGCCGAACCGATTGCCTGTCAGAAGGCGTCAGCTGCAACGGCCGTTCGCCAATCGCCCGCATCCGCGCTGCCCCTCATTGTCCTGCCGGACATTTCTCCCCGTATAGAGACGGGGAGAAAGGGCAGTTGCAACGCCGCCGTCAGTCCTTCTTGGGCACGGCAACGCGCAGCGCCAGGTCGCGAAGCTGCTGCGGGCTCGCTTCCGAAGGCGCGTTCATCAACAGATCGTAGGCCTGCTGGTTCATCGGGAACATGGTGATCTCACGCAGGTTCTTGGCGCCGAGCAGCAGCATGACGACGCGGTCGACACCGGCGGCCATGCCGCCATGCGGCGGCGCGCCATACTGGAAGGCGCGGTAGAGGCCGCCGAAGCGCTCCTCGACCGTGGCGCGATCCAGCCCGACCGTCTCGAATGCCTTGACCATGGTTTCGGGCAGATGGTTGCGGATACCGCCGCTGGCGATCTCGAACCCGTTGCAGACCATGTCGTACTGGAACGCCTTGATGCCGAGCAGGTCCTCGCCATTCAGCGCATCGATGCCACCTTGCGGCATCGAGAACGGGTTGTGGGCGAAGTCGATCTTCTTCTCTTCCTCGTTCCACTCGAAGAACGGGAAGTCGACGATCCAGCACAGTTCGAAACGCTCGCGGTCGACAAGGTTCAGCTCCTCGCCGGCACGGGTGCGCGCAGCCCCCGCGAAGGAGACGAACTTCTTCGGATCCCCGGCGACAAAAAAGGCCGCATCGCCGTCGGCAAGGCCGAGTTGAAGGCGGATCGCCTCTGTGCGCTCCTCGCCGATGTTCTTGGCGAGTGGGCCGGCGCCTTCGAGCTTGTCACCCTCCTTGCGCCAGAAGATATAACCCAGCCCCGGCTGGCCCTCGCCCTGCGCCCAGGAATTCATGCGGTCGCAGAAGGCGCGGCTGCCGCCGGTCTTTGCCGGAATGCCCCACACCTCGGCCTTCGGATCGTTGGCCAGGATGTTGGCGAACACCTTGAAGCCGGAATCGCGAAAATGGTCGGAAACGGCCTGCATTTCGATCGGGTTGCGCAGGTCCGGCTTGTCGGAACCGTATTTGCGCATGGCCACATTATAGGGGATGCGTTGGAAATTCTGCGTCACCGGCTTGCCGTTGGCGAAGGTCTCGAAGACCCCGCGCATGACAGGTTCCATGGTCGAAAGCACGTCGTCCTGCTCGACGAAGCTCATTTCAAGGTCGAGCTGGTAGAACTCACCAGGGAGACGATCGGCGCGCGGGTCCTCGTCGCGGAAGCAGGGCGCGATCTGGAAGTAGCGGTCGAAGCCCGACACCATGATCAGCTGCTTATACTGCTGCGGCGCCTGCGGCAGCGCGTAGAAGGTGCCGGGATGGATGCGCGACGGCACCAGGAAGTCGCGCGCGCCCTCGGGCGACGACGCGGTGAGGATCGGCGTCGAGAATTCGGTGAAGCCGACCTCGCCCATGCGCTTGCGCATTTCGGCGATGATTTTTGTACGCGCAATGATGTTCTTGTGCAGCGTCTCGCGGCGCAGATCGAGGAAGCGGTATTTCAGCCTTATATCCTCGGGATAGTCGGGCTCGCCGAACACCGGCAGCGGCAATTCCTTGGCCGCCGACAGCACCTCGATCTCGCGGGCGAAGATCTCGATCTCGCCGGTCGGCAGATTGGCGTTCGTGGTCTCGGGCAAACGCGCCTTGACCTCGCCGTCGACCCGAATGACCCACTCGCCGCGCACGGTTTCGGCGACCTTGAAGGCAGGAGAATCCGGATCAGCGACGATCTGGGTCAGGCCATAATTGTCGCGCAGGTCGATGAAGAGCAGACCGCCATGATCGCGCACGCGATGCACCCAGCCCGACAGGCGAACGGTCGAGCCGACGTCGCTCTTCCTCAACTGGGCACAGGTATGGCTGCGGTAACGGTGCATTGTCATTGGTAAAGTCCGGGGTGCTCTAGTTGCCGGCCAAGGCATCGCGGCCCGGCCCTGAAAATTTGCGCGAAAAGCGCATGGGAGGCCGGATTTGTCAAGGCAAGCGGACTTCCGTGTCCATGGTGTTCGCCGCCCGGTAGCCGGAGCGAGGCAGCGCGAGGATCAGCGCGGCGCTCAGCCTGTGAAGGAAACCGCCACAGGGCCACAACCGTCAGGCTTGCTCTTCAGCTTCATCGTTGCCTTCCAGTTTTTTCCGCAGCGCCGTCATGACCCTGTGCGTGGTGTTGATGTCCTCGACCAGCAGGCCATCCGCGAGGTTTTCGATCCAGGGCGCCTGCAAATGCATCGCGGCATCGAAAGTCTGTCTTCCCTTGTCAGTCAAAACGACAAGCTGCGCACGCTGATGATGCGGGTTGGCCTCGAAGGCGACGAGCCCTTCCCTATGCAGGTCGTTGACGATCCGTTGGACATTCTGGCGGCTGGCTCCCAGATCGCGCGCCAGCCACGCGACCGGCTGAGGGCGTTCGGCGGTCACGACAGCGCCGAGAACCTGCCAGCGGGCGCTCGTCAAACCGAGGTCGGCGACCAGCCTGTCACCCGATGTGAGCATTCGGCTGTTGAGCCTGAACAGGTCGAGAATGAGATCGGTCAAGGCATTGCCGGCAGGTGTTCGCTTGGCATCAGGCATATGACATCCTATATTGCTATTGACATTATGTTGTCAAATAGATATGTAATCAAGGTAACAGATTGGCACCATAACACCAATTAACGGAGCTTATGATGTCGCTCATGCGCCCACTGAACCCCGCTTTCCCGATCGACCGCCAGATCGCGATCGATGCTACCTCCGTCGTGCTGGTCAACGTCTTCACGCTCGACAAGGCCGACGAGCAGACCTTCCTCCATGCATGGCAGGATGATGCGGTCTTCATGAAGCAGCAACCCGGCTTCATCTCGACCCAGCTTCACCGCGCAATCGGCGAAAGTCCGGCCTATTTCAATTATGCCATATGGGAAACGATGGCTGACTTCCGGGCCGCGTTCTCGCATCCCGAGTTCAGGGCGAAGCTCTCGGCCTATCCGTCCTCGGCCGTCGCCTCTCCGCATCTGTTCCAAAAGGTGGCGGTGCCGGGCATCTGCCTGGCTTAAACGGTTGCAAGAATGGTGGGAAAGCCATGAGCAAGGTCATTCACCCAGTCGCCGGGACGGTCGCGATGCTGACGATCGCAAGCCTCTGGCTGTCGACGGTCCTCAGTGAGATGTTTGCCTCCCAGGTGGCGATAGCCGCCGTCAAGATGGCCATACCGTGGAGCTTCCTGTTGCTCGTTCCAGCGCTGGCGGCGGCGGGAGGTTCGGGCTTTGCGGCGGCCAAGGGCCGGCAGGCCGGGCTGATCGGCGCGAAGATCAAGCGCATGCCATGGGAAGATCAAGCGCATGCCATGGATAGCCGCCAATGGTCTCCTGGTTCTCATCCCCTCCGCACTCTTCCTCGCATCCAAGGCGAGAGCCAGCGAGTTCGACACCAGCTTCTACGCCGTGCAGGCGCTCGAATTGGCCGCCGGCGCGACGAACATCACGCTACTCGGCCTCAACATGCGCGACGGGTTCAAAATGAAGGGCCGGCTCCGCCGTCGGCCCGCTCGGCCCGTCAAAGCATCACCTCTATGAGCCAAGCGCCGACAGCCGGAGGCGATGGGCAAGGTGATCGACGACCAGTAAAGCGTTGGCGGAAGAGGTCTCCGCCCGGTGAAGACGAATCTCCGCCCCGGGCAGCGGCGGCACATGGCGGCCTGGATGGACGCCGCGCAGGCCAGGCGCAAGCATGCTGCCTTTGACCACGGTGACCGCCAGGCCCTGTTCAACAATTGCCTCCGTGGCTGAGAGGCTCGGGCTGACATAGGCCAATCGCCATGGCCGGCCTGCCTTGTTGAGCGCCTCAATTGCCCAGGAACGAAACAGGCAATCGGGGCTCGACAGAGCGACGGGCAGCGGATCGAGTTCCTCGACGGCTCGCGTCGCCGCCGCTGCCCAAATCGCCCTTTCGCGGCATATCAAATCTCCCTCGGTCGTACCTTCCGGGTGCATGGCGATGACGGCGTCGAACGAGGACCCAAGCCGTTTCAGGAGCCGGGCGGTAAGACCAATCTCCATTTCGACCTGCACCAACGGAAATCGCTCGGCGATGCCAGAAAGGAGGCGCGGCAGGATCTTGGTGCCATAATCTTCCATGACCCCGATTCGAACCTGTCCGGCCACCTGCTGACCGGAAACACGCGCAATCGCCTGCTCATTGAGAGCAAGTATGCGGCGGGCATCGATCAGAAAGCCCTCCCCGGCGGCGGTGAGTTCAACGCGGGCTGTCGAGCGCCGGAACAAGATGGTCTCGATGCGCTCCTCAAGACGTTTCACCTGCAAGCTGACGGCCGCCTGCGTTCTATTGAGCTGCTCGGCGGCTCGCGTGAACGAGAGTCGCTCGGCAACGACGACAAAGGCCCGCAGAAGGTCCGGATCGAGATTCGGGATACTCATAGTGGAATGTTATCAAACTCATTGAGCTTATTCGATTCCTTATGGCCCGCCTTCCCGATATCCCCGGTTCCGAGCCAGCAAGGTCGGGAACCATGGAAATCACAGGAGTGCTCGCCGCGATTCTCTCCAGCGCTTTCGGGGGCACCGCCGTTGGCGCAACGCGATATCTCGCGGGCACGCTCGATCCTCTCGCTATCGGTGCGGTCCGGTTCGGCGGCGGCTTTCTGGTTTTGGCCGCCGTAGCTCTCTGGCGGCGAGACAGGTGGCCGCCGAAGAGCGACTGGCTCGGCACTGGTGCATTGGGTCTTCTGTTCTTCGGGCTGTTTCCGGTGCTCTTCAATGG
>NZ_RZRK01000170.1:0-9562 GCF_003997835.1 Mesorhizobium sp. M7A.F.Ca.CA.004.12.1.1 | reverse complement strand
GCGAAGGACCGCACGCCGCTTTCGGCGGAGGATCCCAACATCGTCGCTGTCGCAGCCGATTTTGCGATTGAAGGCGAGCAGCTGCCGGTATTCGATCTCGACGATGCAAAATCGATAGCCGACTTCATCGAGCGCACCACCGGGCTCGTTGCTTGAGCGCTGACGCAACGGCAGAATAGCCTTGCCCATTTTTACGGTTTTGCAGTTGCTTTTTTCTTGGAAAGAGTGGGAGTATCGCGCCAGCGGGCGGTCAAAAGCACCGCCCCACAGAGCCGTTCGGAACGACGGCCGGGACCATAAAGAGAGGACCATCATGCGTATTTCACTGCGTATCGCGCTTGCCGCATCGGCCGCGCTGCTGACGCTCGGCGTCGCCCAGGCCCAGGAAAAGACCCTAAGGATCGGCACCGAAGGCGCCTACCCGCCCTTCAACAACCTTACCGCCGATGGCCAACTCGTAGGCTTCGACATCGACATCGCCAAGGCGCTTTGTGATGAGATGAAGGTAAAGTGCACCTTCGTCGCGCAGGATTGGGACGGCATCATTCCCGCCCTTCAGGCCGGCAAGTTCGACGCCATCGTCGCCTCGATGTCGATCACGCCGGAGCGGATGGAAAAGGTCGATTTTTCGCACAAATACTACAACACGCCGTCGGCGCTCGCCGTGCCGAAGGACAGTACGCTGAAAGGCGTGACCAAGGAAGATCTCGCCGGCAAGACCATCGGCGTCGCCACCACCACGACGCATTTCAACTATGCCTCGAAGACCTACACTGACAGCACCGTGAAGGGCTATCCGAGCAGCCCCGAGGAGCAGGCAGATCTTGCCAATGGCCGTCTCGACGCCATCGAGGACGATATCGTCGTGCTGCAGCAGTTTCTGGATTCGCCTGATGGCGCCTGCTGCAAGATCCTCGGCCAGCCGTCGCCGCAGCCGGTCGAGATCTTCGGGCCTGGCGCCGGCATTGCCGTGCGCAAGGGCGAAACCGACCTGGTCAACAAGCTCAACTCGGCCATCGACGCCATTCGCGCCAATGGAAAATACAAGGAAATCAACGACAAGTACTTCAAGTTCGACGTCTATGGCGCCGAGTCCTGATAAAGGTCAAGACGGCGGGGAATTTCCCCGCCGTCTTTCTATTCGTCTCAGGAATGCCGTGGAGATAAGACCGGCCAATGCCAGCCCAGAGCATATGGACACTTCTCAGTTGGGGACCCGAAGGCTGGCTTGACGATATTGCCTATGGCGCACTGATCACCATTGCGCTTGCGCTTGCCACGCTGCCCATCGGATTGACGATCGGCTTTTTCATTGCCCTCGCCAAGCAGTCCGAAGAACCCTCGCTGCGCCTTGCCGCCAACATCTACACCACGGTCTTTCGCGGCCTGCCGGAGTTGGTGACGCTTTTCCTGTTCTTCTTCGGCATGCCGATCCTGCTGCAGCATCTCGTCAGGTATTTCCGGCCGGACACCACCATCGACGTCAACAGCTTCGTCGCCGGCATGATCGTGCTTGCGCTGATCTTCTCGTCCTATGCCAGCGAGGTTTTTCTTTCCGCCTTCCGCGCCATTCCCAAAGGCCAGTATGAAGGCGGCTATGCCATTGGTCTTTCGAACTGGCTGACCATGCGCAAGGTGATCGTGCCGCAGCTGCTGCGCATCGCGTTCCCCGGCCTGGAGAACTGCTGGCTCAGCCTGCTCAAGGACACATCGCTGGTGTCGGTCGTCGGCCTGGCCGAGACGCTGCGTAACGCTAGCATTGCCGCCCGCGTCACCAAGCATGCTTTCCTGTTCTTCGGTGTCGCCTCGCTGGTCTTTCTTGGCCTGGCCGTCCTGTCGTCCTTCGCCACCAGCGCTATTCTGCGCTCGCTTGGCCGGCAGGAGGCGCAGCGTTGAGCGCCACGGCCGCAATGGTCGAACGTCCGCCGCCACGGGCTCGCGGCTGGCCGCGCAGGCGTATCGCCGGTTACGCGCTGGTCTGCCTGTGGATTTTGTTCGGCATTGGCATCGTCAGCTATCTGGTTCTTGCCTGGAACCCTGAGTTCTTCGCCAAATATGCGCCCGCCTATTTGAGCGGGCTTGGGGTTACGCTCGCGCTGGTTTCCATATCGATGGTGCTCGGCGCGATTCTGTCGGTGCCCGTCGCTTATGGGCGCATGTCCAAGAACCGGATCCTGTCCGGCCTCGCCTATTGCTACGTCTATTTTTTCCGCGGCACGCCGCTGCTGGTCCAGACCTATCTCGTCTATTACGGATTGGGCTCGTTCAGGGTCGAGCTCCAGTCGATCGGCCTCTGGGACTTTTTCAAGGACGCGTTCAATTGCGGCGTCTTTGCGTTTGCGCTCAACACCGCCGCCTACCAGGCCGAAATCCTGCGCGGCGCCATCGAGAGCGTGCCAAGAGGGCAATGGGAAGGGGCGGCATCGCTTGGCCTGCACAAACTGCAAACCTTGCGCAAGATCATCCTGCCGCAAGCCTTGATCGTCGCCTTGCGGCCCTATGGCAACGAACTGATCCTGATGGTCAAGGCTTCCGCCATCGTCGCCATCATCACGGTCTATGATCTGATGGGCAATGCCAAGCTCGCCTTCGCCAACTCGTTCGACATCCAGGCCTATATCTGGGTCGCGCTCGTCTATCTGGTGATGGTCGAGATATTGCGTCATGGCGTCGAATGGATCGAGCGCCGGATCACCGTTCACCTGAAACGCTGACTATTTTCAAATTCAGCTGCACCAGTCGATCCTGCCCTGCGCATCTTGACGAATTGCGCGCAGAGCCTAGACGTCTCGCAGCAAATTCCGTTTCTGAAGGGCAAGCTCATGGCATCTGTTGCATTTCTCGGTCTTGGCGTGATGGGCTATCCGATGGCCGGGCACTTGAAGAACAAGGGCGGCCATGACGTCACCGTCTACAACCGCACCAAGGCCAAGGCCGAGCAATGGGTTGGCCAGCATGGCGGTAGCCTTGCGGCGACGCCAGCACAGGCCGCCGAAGGCAAGGATTTTGTCTTCTCCTGTGTCGGCAATGACGACGATTTGCGTTCGGTGACGACCGGTCCGGAAGGCGCCTTCAAATCGATGAAGAAGGGTTCGGTCTTCATCGACAACACCACGGCCTCGGCCGAGGTCGCTCGCGAGTTGGCGGCGGCGGCGCAAGTCGGTGGTTTTTCGTTTCTCGACGCGCCTGTCTCGGGCGGCCAGGCCGGCGCCGAGAACGGCGTGCTGACCGTCATGGTCGGCGGCGAGCAGGACGCTTTCGACAGAGCGAAGCCTGTCATCGACGCTTTTGCCCGCATGGTCGGCTTGATGGGGTCGGCCGGTGCCGGCCAGCTCACCAAGATGATCAACCAGATCACCATAGCCGGCCTCGTCCAGGGCCTGGCCGAAGGCATCCATTTCGGCAAGAAGGCCGGGCTCGACATCGAGAAGGTGATAGAGGTGATTTCCAAGGGTGCCGCCGGCTCCTGGCAGATGGAGAACCGCCACAAGACGATGAACGCCGGCAAATATGATTTCGGCTTCGCCGTCGACTGGATGCGCAAGGATCTCGGCATCTGCCTGGCCGAGGCCGACCGCAATGGCGCCAGACTGCCGGTCACCGCACTCGTCGACCAGTTCTACAAGGATGTGCAGGCGATGGGCGGCAAGCGCTGGGACACGTCCTCGCTGCTCGCCCGTCTCGAAAAATAGGTTCCGCGGTGCCAGAGCTCTCGCCTCAATCCAGTGCTGCAGAAATCGTCGCCCATCTGCGCGCTATCGGATCGGAGGAGAACCGCCTCGGCATGTTGCGCTACGGCATCAAGATCGACCGTGCACTTGGTATCACGCACGGCATGCAGCGGCAGATCGCCAGGAAGATCAAACGCAACCACGAGCGCGCCTTCGAGCTATGGGACACCGGCATCATGGAGGCGCAGTTCATCGCCTCCGTCACGGCTGACTCGAAACGGTTTTCTGCTGAAGATGCAAGACGATGGGCGGCTAGTTTCGACTCCTGGGACATCGTCGACGGCGTCTCGGATCTCTTTGTCGATACGGACGCCTGGAAAGAACTGATCGCCGAGTTTGCGGCCGATGAGCGGGAGTTCGTTCGGCGCACGGCCTTCGCCATGATGGCCTGGTCCGTCGTCCACCGGAAGAAGGAGCCAGGGGCGACCTTCCTCTCCTTCCTGCCGATCATCGAAACGCATGCGAACGACAGCCGCAATTTCGTGAAGAAGGCCGTGAACTGGGCGCTTCGGTCGATCGGCAAACGATCGATGGACATGCACGGCGCTGCCCTGGCTGTCGCCGAACGGCTGGCGCAGTCGACCGACAGGACGGCGCGCTGGATCGGCAAGGACGCGGTAAGGGAGCTGTCCAATGCCAAGACGCTGGCGCGGATCGCCGCAAGGAAAGGCTGACGGCGCGGAAACCCGCTTTCCGGCATGTCTGGATCTCGCCGACATGTGATGCGGCTGCCGACATGTGATGGCGGGAGCGTTGACGTCGCTGACAGCGGCGTCTTTACTTGAGCTTCAAAGGGACGCGGGCCAATGAGCAATCCTCTGAAATCAACCATAATGCTCGCAGCGGCATTGTTTGTGTCCGCGGCCACAGATGCCTCGGCCGAGACCGCGCACATATTCTGGAAGGATCTGCGTCCGGCTACGCAATCCGCCGCCGAAAACGTCGGGCTGCCGATGATCGCGGCAAAATTGCCCGACCACGGCGAGACGCTGTCCCTCAACCTGCAGGACAAAAGCATTCAGCTAGCCGGCTATGCATTGCCGGTCGATCGCGATGGCGATCTTGTCTATCAGTTCCTGCTGGTGCCCTGGACGGGTGCGTGCAGCCACATGCCGACGCCCCCGCCCAACCAGATTGTCTTGGTCACGCCGGCTCGTCCCTACAAGATGTCCGAGGCGTATCAGCCTGTCGCGGTCACCGGCGCGCTGAAGCCGGACATGGAGAAGAGCCAGCTGTTCATCCTCGACGGCGTCAGCGTCATCCAGTCTGGCTACAGCGTCCGCAAGGCAGATGTGGTCGCTGTCGGCAGCGTGCCGGACACCGTCACCCTGCCGGTCAATTCTCCCTGGAGTTTCCTCAACAAAAAGAAGAACTAAGCAGGACAACCTGCTGCAGCTCAGGCGGCGTTGGCACCCGATTCCTTGTCCAGCACCATGTAGTCGAGCGGGATTTCGGTCGTGTACTTGATCTGCTCCATGGCGAAGGAAGACGACACGTCACGGATTTCGATCTTGGCGATCAGACGCTTGTAGAAGGCGTCGTAGGCGGCGATGTCGGGCACCACGACACGCAGGAGATAGTCGACGTCGCCGCTCATGCGGTAGAACTCGACCACCTCGGGAAACTCCTGGATGACTTCCGAGAAACGCCGCAGCCATTCATGGCTGTGCGAATTGGTGCGGATCGACACGAAGACGGTGACGCGCACATTGACCTTTTCATGGTCGAGAATGGCAACGCGCCGCTTGATGACGCCCTCCTCCTCGAGCTTCTGGATGCGCCGCCAGCAAGGTGTTGTCGACAGCCCGACTTTCTTGGCGACGTCGGCGACCGCGAGTGTCGCGTCCTCCTGCAAAAGGCGGAGGATTTTTCTATCGAGGCGATCCATATCGTGCTCCCAAAGGAATAGAATGCCTATACTCTGCCTTATCCAGGCCTTTCACAAGAAAGGAATTCTGCTGATCGGGCAAAAAGCGAGTGATTTCTTGCTGAAAGGTCAGCCGAGGCGATAGCGGATTTCCGAACGCAGAAAAGGCAGCAAATCCATTTCAAACCATGGATTCTTCTTCAGCCAGCCGGTGTTGCGCCACGAGGGATGCGGCAGCGGCAACACTTTCGGACCGACGGAATTCTCCCAGATGGAGCGCCAATCCATGACCGTTTCCGTCAGGGAGGGCCGGCGCGCCGCACCCATATGCCAGGACTGCGCATAGATGCCGATTGTCAGCACCAGATCGATCCGTGGCATCGAGGCCATCAAGGGCGCGCGCCAGGCCGCCGCGCATTCGCGCCTCGGCGGCAGGTCTCCCCCCTTGGCATCCTGGCCGGGAAAGCAGAAACCCATCGGCACGATGGCGAATTTTTCGATGTCGTAGAATTCGTCGCTCGTCACGCCAAGCCAACTGCGCAAGCGATCGCCGGAGGCGTCGGTGAACGGCATGCCCGACAGATGCACCTTGGTCCCCGGCGCCTGGCTGGCGATCAGGATACGGGCGCTGGACGATGGGCGCAGCACAGGTCGTGGCTCATGCGGCAACGGCTTACCGGCCGGATTTTCCACGCAGATGCGACAGGCGCGGACCTTGGCGACGAGGTTTTCGAGTTCGGCAGTCATTCTCAGGCTGATGCGCTCGGCCGGCTGGAGACGGCCTGATGCCAGCGCAACACATTCGCGCAATCATACGGCACCTTGATGCGTGCCGGCTTCATGAAGTCCACAGCGATCAGGCCGGTGATGTCGGCGATCGAATAGCTGTCACCGGCGATGAACTCCCGGCTGCCCAGTTCTCCATCCAGCAGCCTGAGGAACGCCACGGCCTTCGGCTTGTTGGCCTCGCCCCATTCGGAGACCTGCGGGATTTCCCATTCCTTCATGGCCGGATGGGTGTGCCGGAAGGCCTGCGTGACGCAGCTGAGCAAATTGAATTCCATCCGCCTCTGCCACATCTCGACCTGCGCCTTGCCGAGTGCGCCACGCCCGAACAGGGCCGGTTCGGGATGCAGTTCCTCGAAATAACGGCAGATGGCGACGGATTCCGTGATGACGGTGCCGTCGTCGAGTTCCAGCACCGGCAGGCGCTGCAAGGGATTGCGCGAGCTGACCGCCTGTTGCCTGTGTTCCAGCGCCCCCATGTCGATGGGCACCTGTGGAACTTCGATGCCTTTCTCGGCCAGGAAAACGCGGACCCGCCTTGGGTTGGGCGCTCGGCCACCGTCGAAGAGTTTCATTCCATCCTCCTGTTCGTTCTCGGTTCGGCTTTCAGGACGCGCATCACCAGAAGCGAAAAATCTCGCGGACGGCATCGCCGATCGAGGCCAATGTGCCGTGCTTCTTCTCGACGACTTCGCCGTGACGGCTGTCTCGCCAATTCTGCGGCTGGTCGAACGTTCCCGCCCAGATGCCGGCCTTTCCCGCCCGGGCGACGGCCTCCTCGCTCTCGAAGTCGCCATACGCAACCGCCCAGCCCGCCTCGACCTGCGCGCGGTTGAGATCCTTGCCGCCGGCGGTGCAGTCGCCGAGCAACCGGCCATAACGATCACGTTGCCAGCCGGTACAAGAGACGGGCTTGCCGGCGATCAGGCGAACGAGCGACTGGCGCGCAAGCGTGCCGCAGGAATAGTCAGTACCGTTCTTGCGGCAGGTCTGCGTATATTCCGGAGCATCGATGCCGCGCATGCGGATACGCTCGGTGCCAAGCGTGATCGAATCGCCGTCGTTGATGATTGCCACGCCTTGCGTCTTGCGTGTCTCCACCCGGTCGAGGCGGGCCGCCAGCAGGATCAGCAGTCCGAGGATGATGACGGCAAGCCCGTAATCCACCAGCCGGCGCCACAGGCTTCTGGGGCGCGCAACGTATCTCCGGCGCGGTCTTGGCGACCATGAGCGGCTCATATGGCAAACGGTTGGTTAATCATTCGAACGTAGCTTAACACTTGGAAACCGCTGCTCGCATAAATTGAAGTTTTGATGCCCTTGCAACGCTCGAACACAGCGGACAAGTTCATTGTGGACCGCAGGAAACCTCATCGCAACAGCGATGTGGCGCGCGCGGTGCGCAAGACGCGTGACCGTCTTTCGCAGCAGGCCGGCAATCCCGATTTCGATCGTGAACTGCTGAAGCTCCATGCCCGCGCGATGACCAGCGGCGCCATCGCCATCCCGCTTCTTGTCCTGGCGATCGCGGCGGCCGGCCGGCTGGCCGGAATCGGCAACGAGATCGGGCTCTGGGCGCTGTTCACCCTGACCTGCTACACTATCGTTGCCTTCATGGCGCGGCGCATCGAGCGCACGGAAGCTTCCGAGCTCAACCCTTCGCAAGCAGGACGGGAATTCCTGATCGGCCATTTCCTGTGCGGTCTCGGCTGGGCATGGTTCGTGTGGCTTGGCTGCAGCGTCTGCGAGGTCGATCCGTTCCACATCGTCAAGGCCGTGGTGCTGTTGTTCGCCATGGCGGCGACCGCGGTGATGACCTCGTCTCTGCGTGGGGCGCTGTTGGCGACCTTTGCCGTTCCCGTGGCGCTCTACGCTTATGCCGGCGCCAAGCTATGGATGCCGGTCGAGGCGATCATGGCCGCGCTGCTGGTCGTTTCTCTGCCGTTCTTCGCCTATGTGGCCCGTCATCTCAACCACTCGTCCCTGATGATGTTGTCGTTCCGCTCCGAAAAGGATGCGCTGATCGCTGAACTGGAGACGGCGAAATCGATGTCGGACGAGGCGCGGCGGCGGGCCGAAGACGCCAATCTGGCGAAATCGCGGTTCCTCGCTTCGATGAGCCACGAATTGCGCACGCCGCTCAACGCCATTCTCGGTTTTTCCGAGGTGATGTCGAACGAGGTGCTGGGGCCGATGAGCAATCCCACCTATCGCGACTATGCCCATGACGTGCACGAATCTGGCCAGCATCTGCTCGACCTGATCAACGAGATCCTCGACCTTTCGCGCATCGAGGCCGGCCGCTACCAGCTCAATGAAGAACCGGTGATGCTGCTTGGTATCGTCGAGGACTGCTGTCACATGATGGAGTTGAGGGCGCGCAACAAGGATATCCGGGTCGTCCAGGATTTCGAGCACGAGCTACCGCGCCTTTTCGCTGATGAGCGTGCGGTGCGACAGATCACGCTCAACCTTCTGTCGAATGCGATAAAATTCACCGCTACCGGCGGTGAAATCCGTGTCCGCGTTGGTTGGACGGCGGGCGGCGGACAATACATTTCAATCAAGGACAACGGACCGGGCATACCGGAAGACGAGATCCCGATCGTGCTTTCCGCCTTCGGCCAAGGCTCCATTGCCATCAAGAGCGCCGAGCAAGGCACCGGGCTTGGCCTGCCGATCGTGCAAGGGCTGCTCGCCATGCATGGCGGCGAGTTCGAACTTCATTCCAAGCTGCGCGAAGGGACCGAGGCGATCGCGATCTTCCCGCTCAGCCGGGTGATGGAGGAACTGCCGGCACTGCCGACCGCGGCGGTGGCGGCTCGACGACGGTAATCCGGCAAGACTCTAGCCACGTACCGCAGCTGCCATGCCCGAACTGGTCAGCGCGGCGGCCTTGACCAGCCCCGCAGCAAGGGCGGCCCCTGCCCCTTCGCCATGGCTGATATCCAAATCAAGCAACGGGCGCAGCCCTAGCCGTTGGGCGGCGCGTGCATGCGCGGGTTCCGGCGACAGGCTGGCCAGAAGGCAATGCTCGAGCGCTGTGGGATTGACGCCATGCAGTACCGCTGCGGCTGCCGTCGCCGCCAATCCGTCGAGCAGCACCGGGATCTTCTGCATCCGCGCGGCAAGGATGGCGCCGGCGATCGCCGCGAATTCACGGCCACCGACCCGGCGC
>NZ_RZRK01000016.1:0-18110 GCF_003997835.1 Mesorhizobium sp. M7A.F.Ca.CA.004.12.1.1 | reverse complement strand
GAATGGCCCCTCCGCCACAAACGTGCAGGCCATCGACAAGCTCGACGCCAAGCGCTGAAAGACGCGGGGAACCCGTTACTGAGTTAACTGGTCAAGGCGACCCGCATCGCCTCGATCACGGTAACGGCGGACGCTGCGCCCGGGTCCATGTGGCCAAGCGAGCGTTCGCCGAGGCGCGATGCCCGGCCTTTCGTGGCGACCATCGACTTAGTCGCCTCCGCGCCTGCGTTTGCCGCTTGTGCAGCAGCTTCGAGACTGCCCGCCAGATCCTTGCCGGAGGTCAGCGCTTCGCCCGCTGCCTGCGCAGCCGGCGCCCATGCATCGATCATCGTCTTTTCGCCAGGCTCGGCCTTGCCGCGATCCTGAATGCCCTTGGCCATAGCCTGGAACAGGGCGACCACGTCCGAATCGTCGAGCGTCGTCTTGCCCTTGACGGCTGCCGCGCCCCGCATGAACGCGGTCGCATAGAGCGGCCCGGAGGAAGCGCCGACGGCATTCAGGAACGATTTGGCAGCGGTGTTCAGCAAGGTGGTCGGGTCGGTTGCCTCTGCATCCAGTGCGGCGACGGCATCGCGTGCAGCGGAAAATCCAAGCTCCATCGCGATGCCGTGGTCGGCGTCGCCGATAACCCCGTCAAGCGCGCACAGTCGGTCCCGGTCGGCGGACATGGCGGTTGCGATCGCCGCGAACATCGCGACAAGGTGGGCGGTGTCGATTGTCGTCATGTCTTAGTCCTTGCCACAGAAGTGGGTTTAGCCGGCGCGAAACATGGCGCAGTCGCAGGGGTGATCCAGCATCGTCTGCAACTCGCCGTCGAGTTGGTGCAGCGTGATCGATGCACCAGCCATTTCGAGCGAGGTGCAGTAATTGCCGACCCAGCTTGCGTGTATGGACACACCGATCTCATCGAGCCTCTGCTTCACGCGCCGGTTCATGATGTAGAGTTCCATCAGCGGCGTTGAGCCCAGCGAATTGACGAGCACCGCGACCTTGTCGCCGCGCGTAGGCGCCATCTCGTCGAGGATCCTGTCCAGCATCTCGTCGGTGATCTCGTCGGCTGTTTTCAACTTTTCGCGCGCGATGCCCGGCTCGCCATGGATGCCCATGCCGATCTCCATCTCGTCCGGCCCGATCTCGAAATTCGGCCGGCGGGTCTGCGGCAGCGAACAGGGCGACAGCGCCACGCCCATGGTGAAGGTGTGGTCGTTGGCCTTGCCGGCGATGCGCTCGCATTCGTCGAAGGACAGCATCCGGTCGCAGGCGGCACCGGCCGCCTTAAAGATGAAGAAATTGCCGGCGACGCCGCGCCTCTTGTGCCGCTGGTCGCGCGGTGCCGAGGCGACGTCGTCGGTGCTCAGCACCGTGCGCACCTCGATGTCGTCCATGGCGGCCATCTCGGCCGCCATGTCGAAATTCATCACGTCGCCGGCATAGTTGCCGTACATGAACAGCACGCCGGCGCCGCCGCTGACTGCCTTTGCGCATTCGAGGATCGGGTCCGGCGGTGGCGAGGCGAAGACATTGCCGATGGCCGCCGCATCGGCCAATCCCTTGCCGACGAAGCCAAGAAAGCTCGGCTCGTGGCCCGAGCCGCCGCCAATGACGAGGCCCACCTTGCCCTGGCGCGGTCCGTCGCAGGCGATGATGGAGCGTGGGCTACCCTCCACGCTTTTGAGATGGCGGGGATGGGCTGCCAGGATGCCTTCCAGCATCTCGTCGACGGCGCGGTTGCCGGCATTGATGATCTTCTTGGTCTGCACCCGGCATCCTCCCGATTTCGGCATTTTCGCAGATAATACCGGGTGTTACCGGGATTTCCACCCGGCAAGGAGCATTTCGTGCGCAGAGGTGTTCCCGCAGGCTATCACCTGGACGTAGGCGTTAGTTGTTTCAACCGCCGAGGCCGTCGCGGATGGCTGAGAAATAGCGATCGGTTCCGACCTGGCCGCCCTTGAGCGCGACCTCCAAGCCGTCGATCGCCTTGACGCGCGCGTGAGCAACGCAGAGCGGCGAACCCGGCGAAGCGGGCAGCGGCATGCGGATTGTCAGGGCATCGACACCCATCTCGCCCAGCGCGTGGCTCGACGTATCGCCGCCGGCAATGACCACGCGCCGCAGGCTCTGTTCGATCGTCAGGCTGCGAAGGATTTCTCCGAGTCCGCGGCCAAGCCTGTGGCGGGCGCCTTCCTGCCGGTCGATTTCGGCGCCCCTGTCGGCAGTGGGACCAAGCGCGGTGTAGAGGATGACGCTGCGCCCGGCTTGCAGACTGGCACGGCCGCTTGCCGTTGCGCGCGTGATCGACTGCTGCGAAGCCTCCGAAACCAGTTCGACCGGGTCGACCTCGATGCCGTCGAAACCGTCGGTCAGGGCATGCCGGATCTGCCGTTCCGTGGTCGGCGAGCAACTGCCCGACACGACGGCTATCCGCTCGGCTGCGCCCGGTGGCGTGAAGCCATGTCCGGCGCCGACAATGCCATTCGACGCCCATTCGGCCAGCAACGCATACTCGACCCCGGACGAGCCGACGACAAAAGAACCGCCGGGCTTGCGAACGCGCCACAGCTCCTTGCCGGCAAGGGCCTGGGTTTCCAGATTGTCGACATCGACAAGCACGATGCCGGTGCCGTTTCCGATCATGCGATCGAACGCCACCGACCGCGACGCCGACTGCAGCGTCGCAAGGTCGACCAGCCCCGAGCTCAGCGCCGTCTGCCGCGACAGATGGATCAGCAGGTCCGACTCATCCATCGGCGTCGTCGGGTGGCGGCTCATCACCGGGTGGCGGTCGATGCGGAAATATTGGTCGCGATAGGCGGCGAACAGGTGGCCGAAGGCGGTGTAGCGCTTGAGCTGCGGCGCGCCGACCAGCAGCGGCACGCTGGCTTGCGCGAACACCGAGCGGCCGATCTCGGTGGCCCGGCCGATGCTGCCGATCGTCGGGCTGGAATCGAAGGTCGAGCAGACCTTGTAGTGACAAATCTCGGCATTCAGTGTCTTCAGCCAGGCAAAGGCATCGCGCAGGTATGTGTCCATCCATCGCGGTGTCTCGCTGCGGCTGGTGCCGGCGAGGCCGATCGCCCGGCAATGGGCAAATCGTGAAAGCAAGGCATCGTCCGGCTGGCGCATGAACAGCACGGTCGGCACACCGCCGAGCTCGGGCGCCTCCATCACATCGGTCGAGCCGGTCAGGTCGTCGCCGTAATAGCTGAGAAGCAGGTCCTGCATCGTCTCAGGCTGCCTTGCCGTCGCCGAATTTTTCGATCGACCGCGCCAGTTCGGGATGGTTCAGGGCGAAGTCCGCCAGCGGAATGCCGTCGACCGCCGCTTGCCAGGCCTGCTGCACGGCGCGCACACCGGCGCCCGGCCCGTCCGGATGGCTGACGATGCCGCCGCCGCAGAGATAGAGAAGATCGACGGTCCGTCCGGTCCGCGCATATGTCTCAGGAGCCTGGCCACCCCACTGGCCAGAGCCCGCCACCGGCAAGGCGCAGTCCTCGGGTGAAAAGATCGGTGTCGTCACCGCCTTGAACGATTCGACGAAAGAGTCGTCCGGCTCCCAGTATTTCGAGGCGATGCCGTTGATCTGGAACTGGTCGACGCCGAGCAGTCGCCAGAATTGCTGCCAGACCTTGAAGTCCATGCCTAGCCCGGGGTGCCGGGTGAGGATGTCCCAGCCGTTGCGGTGAGCATGCAGCACCAGACTGGAGCGCTTCCTCAGGAACGCCATGCCACCGAAGCCGATCGAATTGATGTTGATGACAGCGCAATTGCCGCCAGCCTTCGCCACCATATCGTGGTTGCGCATCATCTCATCGGGGTCGGCATGCGAGATGCCGAAGGCATACATCACCTTCTTGCCGGTCTTCTGCTCGTGGTCGAGGATCAGCGGCACGATCGCCTTCACTCGTTCCGACAGGGGCGAATAGGCCGGGCTCATCAGCTTCTCGTCGTCCTTGATGAAGTCGACACCGGCGGCGATCAGTTCCGCCACCATTGCGGCCGTCTCATGTGGCCGCAAGCCCAGCGCCGGCTTGACGATCGTGCCGATGATCGGACGGTCCATCACACCAGTCAGCCGGCGGCTGCCGGCGACACCGAACTGGGGGCCGGGATGCGCGCCGCGATACTCCTCCGGCAATTTCATGTCGACGATGCGAATCCCGGTGAGGCCCTTGATCGAATAGGTGCCACCGATGGCAATGGTCATCAGTGCCGAAAGGTCGGTGCCGATGGCATCGAATGGAAAGGCGATATCGATATCGGCGCGCCTGAACGGCCCGTTGCCGCTGTCGGGAAGCGACGGCCGCTCGGCATCGGCCAGAGGCCGTATCGCCAGCACGCGCGCCGCCACCCGGGCTTTCAGTTCCTCGGTCTCGCCGGGCAGCGCGACGAAGGTGCCGGTCGACTGATCGCTGGCGATCTTGGCCGCCAGCGCTTCGATGCTTCCAGGCGTTTCGATGCGGTAGGTGAGGGTTATCATGGTCCGCTGTCTCAAGCCGAGGCGTTCGAAAAAGGTTCACTGGTGTTTCAAATCTGGTATAATGAGTACATAAGTATTGCAAGCCATATCCGGCAGTCGGATCGACAGACGGCAATTCCGGGAATTGTGGCGGCAGTGTTAGATAGGGCCGGGTCAAGGGAGTGATTCGCGACGATGAACCGTTCGGAACCGATTGTCCGGCGCAAGCTTTCCGATGAGGTCTTCTTGCGGCTGAAACGCCTCATTACCAGCGGCGAATTGATGCCGGGCGACGACATGCCTTCGGAACGCGAACTGATGGAGCGTTTCGAGGTCGGCAGGCCGGCGATTCGCGAGGCGATGCAGGCGCTGAGCAATATGGGCCTGGTCGCGATCTCGCATGGCGAGCGCGCCAAGGTGCTGCAGCTGACCGCCAAGTCGATCATCAAGCAGGTCGATGGCGCCGCCAAGATCATCCTGTCGTCGTCGAAGGACACGCTGGAGCACCTGAAGACCGCGCGCATCTTCTTCGAGCGCGGCATGGTCAGGGAAGCCGCCGAAAAGGCCACCGCCGAGGATGTGCTGCGGCTCAGGGCCACCGTTGCCGAACAGCGCGGCTTTCGCGGCGATTCCGAAGCCTTCATCTCCGCCGACATGAAATTCCATACGCAGATCGCCGCGATCTCCGGTAACCCGATCTATGTTGCCGTCAGCGAGGCGATGCTGGGCTGGCTGAAGGAATACCACACCGAAATGCTGATCTGGACCGGCAAGGAAAAGTTCACGCTGACCGAGCACGAAGAGATCATCGGCCGCATCGAGAAGAAGGATGCCGATGGCGCCGAGAAGGCGATGATCAAGCATCTCGAACGCTCGCGCGCGCTCTATGTGATGAATTCCGAAAAGTAACTTCAGCCGAGCCGGGTGATCGCGTAAGGCGTCATCACGACCTGGCCTCGGTCAAAAGCTGAAATGTCGACCTGCACGTCTTCCGCCGTCAGGTTCGCCAGCCACGCGATTGTCTTGCCCGAGGCGGAGCGCCCGGCCAGCGCCAGCACCTTGGTTTCATCGCTCGTCCTTGCCGACACATGCGCAAGGCCGGCCAGCTCGCAAAGCCCCTTGATGGCCCCGAAGATCGGCCGGCGCGATCCTTCCGCGACGGGTTCTCCGGATGACGCCAGCACGCCGAACGGTCCGGTGAAGCTGGAGAGCGTGAGCTGTTCCAGTCCAGCGGGCGCGACGCGCGCGGCATATCCGATCGTCCATGCAGCAGCGAACTGACCGGTGTGGCGAGGATCGCTGGCGGCCATGGCAACGCGCTGTCCCCCGGCATTGGGTTTGGTCGCGCTGCCATAGGGGTTCTGGCGCATGGCAATCGTCGACGGGCCGATCCGATAGGGCTTTGCCCCGAAGATCATCGCCCGCGCCGATTGGGTGATGAAAGGCAGCGCCTCCAGCGATTGCATGATGCTGAGATCGTCGGCGGCATGCACGATCGGGCAAGTACAATGGGTGATGAAATCGAGCTGGTCCGCCGGCACGCGCTTGCGGTTGAGTTCGGTGAAGTAGCTGAACATGCCGCCGCCGAGGCGGATATCCGGAAAGGCGCGCCGCGCGGCCGCGTAAACATCCTCGAGCGGCGGACAGTCCGGCCACGTGCTGCCCGGCGGTGTCGACTGCCGGTCGACCGAAGGCGACACGGCAATGGCCGAGAGTTTTAGCCCGGCCTGGCGCACCAGGTCGGCGACACCTGACATCTCGGCGTCAAGATCGCCGGCGCACACAACGACGCATTCGAGGGTCGTTGCGGCAGCGTGGGCATTTGCGAGCCGGGCGAAAGCGCGCAAGGCGTCGAGCCCGTGGCCGCGCGTCGGATCGTAGTGAAACAGCAGCTGTTGTGGGCCGAGTGTCGTCAGCGTGGAGAGGTTCGCCAGTGCCGTCTCGACATCTTCGGGATAGATGACCACGCCGACATCCGGCAGCGTTGGCCCGGCTTCGCCGAGTTCGACGCGGACCGGTTCGCTGGCCACGGCGGCAGCCGGCGCTTTGCCTTCACCTGCGATGCGCAGGCTGATCGTCTGGCGCAGGGTTTGGCCGGCAGGCAGCACATAGGGCCAGGGCAGCGCCAGCGGTCGCACATAGGTCTTGTAGGAGGCGTCCGACCAGTTGCGCTGGTCCTCCATTTCGAAAGTATCGCTTTCCATCCGGCATTCGGCGGTGACGCCAGGCCGAACCTGATGGGTGATGGCGCGGATATCCTTGAAAGGCTGCCAGGGGTCTATCAGTTCGGGAAGCTTTGTCGCCTCCACGCTGCCGTCCGTATGCTCGACCTTGACCGGGCTGCCGGCGAGGTCGGCGATCGGGTGAAGGATGCAGAAGCCGCAGCGGTTGGTTTCGAAATCGCTCTCGGGAAGGGCGCTGACCTCGAAGACCAGACGGCCATCGGCGGAGCCTTTGATGGTGGCGCGGAAGCCGAGCCGGGTTCCATCGGGGGCCAGGCAGCTTGCCGAATAGCTGACCGAAAAAGCGTCGGCAGCCTGGTCGATGATCAGGTCCGTCAAATTTGGCTCATAGGTGCCCCAGTCGCGGTCACGCACGATATAGGCGACGGCGCGTAGCACTTCGGTGCCGCCATGCTGAATGGTGCGCAGATTGCCATTGACGAAGTCCGCGCTGAGCGCGCCCGCGCTGAGCCTGACCGGCTCGACCTCGACCGTACGCGTGCCGTAGAGCAGGAAGGCGTCGGCGGTCATTTCAGCGAGGCGTCGAGTTGCACCGGTTGCCGGCTCGCGGCCCCAGCATAGGCGGCCTCGACCAGCGCGAACGTCTTGAGATTGTCCGCACCCGAGGTCGCCGGTTGTACGCCCTTTGCCAGGCAATCGACCCAGTGCTGCTGGATGGCGACGACGCTTTCCTGGATGTTGTGCCAAGGCCGCGACGCCCACGGCAGCAGCGGCGGCGAAACGTCGGTGACGGCCGTGCCGCTCTTGCCGGTGACGGTCAGCCGATATCCCTGCGCCAGCCGGATCGTGCCGTCGCTGCCGTCGATCTCGATCAGCGTCTCGGGAAACGGCTCCGTGGCGAGCTTCGTCGCGTAGCTGCAGTCGACCACCGAGGTAGCACCGCTGTTGTGATCCATCAGCATCGTCGCGACGTCCTCGCCCGATATGCCGGGGTTGATGCGCACCGTCCGCGTCGTGATCGTGGACACATCGCCGAGCAGGAAGCGGGCGATGTCGAGGATGTGGATGCCGAGATCCTCGATGATGAAGCGCCTTCCCGTCGCCAGATAGGGCTGGCCGGAAAACACGTCATAGGCGGAGCGGAAGGAGATGCGACCGAAGAAGGGCATACCGATCTCGCCGCTGTCGAGCACGGCGCGCACCGCCTGGATCGGCGACTGCCAGCGAAAATTCTCATGCACCATCAGCGGCACGCCGGCTTCCGCGCATGCCCCGACCATCGCCTTGGCATCGGCGAGCGTCGGCGCGAACGGCTTTTGGCAGATCACCGGCACGCGGTGCTGTGCCGCCATTTCGACAAGCGGACGATGGCTGGGCGCGCTGGTGGCGATATCGACGAAGTCGAGGTTTTCGCCGGCAAAAAGTTCCCCCGCATCGGTATAGCGCTTCGCAATGCCGAATTGGTCGCCGACGATCCGCAACCGTTCCGGGTCACGGTCGCAGATGGCGACGATCGAGGCGCCCGCTATGTCGCGCCAGGCATGCATCTGGTTGACGGCAAAGAAGCCGCAGCCGATCAGCGCTCCTCGCAACTCCGCCATGCTCAGCCTGCCTTTGCCATCTGCATCAGCGTCACCCGACTTTGCAGCCGGCGCTGCGCCTGGTCGACGACGACGGCAACGATGATGACGAGGCCCTTGATCACCATTTGCCAGAACGAACTCACACCCATCATCACCAATCCGTCCGAAAGAATACCGATGACGAAGGCGCCGACGATGGTGCCGCCGATCGTGCCGCGCCCGCCCGACATCGAGGTGCCGCCGAGCACCGCCGCCGCAATGGCGTTGAGCTCGAAACTTTCGCCTGTCGCCGGATGCGAGGCCATCAGCTCGGACGAGATGATCAGGCCGACGATCGCCGCGCAGAAACCGGAGAACATATAGACGAACATCTTCACCATGTTGACACGGACGCCTGAAATCCGCGACGCCCGTTCATTGCCGCCGACGGCGAAGATGTGGCGGCCAAGCGGCGTGTATTTGGCGAGATAGGCGGCTCCCAGTGCAACGACGATCAGGATCCAGATCGCCACCGGCAGGCCGAGCAGCCGGCCGGCACCGAGGAAACCGAAGCCGGTGGTGCCAAGTTCCGGTTTGCCGACCAGGTTGGGGAAGGTGCGGCCATCCGACGACAGCAGCGCCAGGCCGCGCGCGACGTAGAGGACGCCGAGCGTGGCGATGAACGGTGCAACGTTCAGCCTGGTGATCAGCAATCCGTTGACGGCGCCGATCAATATGCCGACGGCCAGTGTGATCAGCGCGATCTCGAAGACGTTGAAATAGATGGTGTAGCCGATCTGCAGGTCGATGCCGTTGAGCACGAGATAGCCGGCCACCATACCGCACAGGCCGACGATCGAGCCGACCGAAAGGTCGATGCCGCCAGTGATGATGACGAAGGTCATGCCCATCGCCAGGAATGCGTTCAGCGCCACGTGCTTCGACATCAGGATCAGATTGGCGGTCGATAGGAAATTCGGCGCCGCGATCGAGAAGAAGATCAGCACGGCGATCAGCGCGATGAACGTCCGAAGCTTCATCACGGTCAGCAGCACCGAGCCGCTGGAAGTGGAGGGAGCGGCCGCTTTGGCTGGGATGTCAGTCATGGGCGGTGCTCTCCGTGCGTGGGGTCGGTCCGTGGCCAAGCGCGGATGCAGCCACGAGTGCCGCCTCCGTCGCTTCGGCGCGATCGAACATGCCGGTCAGTTTTCCGTTGCTCATCACCGCGATGCGGTCGGACAGCGCCATCACCTCGTCGAGGTCGGAGGTGGCGAACAAAATCCCCAAACCGTCGCGGGACAGTTTGCGCATGGTGCGGAAGACGTCGGCCTTGGCGCCGACATCGATGCCTCGGCTGGGCTCGTCCATCAGCAGCACCTTGGGTTCGGTGAGCAGCGCCTTGCCGATCACCACTTTCTGCTGGTTGCCGCCCGACAGCGACGACACCTCCTGCGCAGGGTCGGCGACCTTGATCGCCAGCTCCCGCACCATCTGCGTCACCGCCTGCCTTTCGTCGGCGCCACGGATATGGAACAGGCGGGCAAATCGCAACAGGCTGGCCAGCGTCAAATTGCTGGCGACCGAGAGGATCGAGACCAGCCCTTCGCGCTGACGGTCTTCGGGGATCAATGCCAGGCCACGCCGGATGCGCCGCGTCGTATCGCGCTCCTTGACCTTTATACCGCCAATGAAGATCTCGCCCGTCGAATGGCCGTGACGGCCCATGATGCAGTCGAACAGCTCGCTGCGCCCGGCGCCCATCAGGCCGTAAATGCCGAGGATCTCGCCGGCACGCAGCGACAACGAGACATGGTCGACGGCAAGTCCGCCGGTGGCGCGGGGCAGGCAGATCTCCTCGGCACGAAAAATCTCTTCTCCCGGAAGATGGCCGTCGGCCTTGGCGAAGTCCTTGGCGTCGGAGCCGATCATCTGGCGAACGATCCATTGCGTGTCGACGTTCTTCATCTCTTCCTGGCCGGTGATGCGGCCGTCACGCAGCACGGTGATGTAGTCGCCGATGCGGATCAGCTCTTCGAGCCGGTGCGAGATATAAACGATCGCCACGCCGCGTGCCTTGAGGTCGGCGATCACCTTGAACAGGATCTCGACTTCCGCAGCGCTCAGCGCCGAGGTCGGCTCGTCCATGATCAGGATGCGCGCGTCGAGCGAGACCGCCTTGGCGATCTCGACCAGCTGCTGCTGACCGATGCGCAGATCCTCAACCAGCATGTCTGGCCGTATGCCGGCTTGCAGGCGTTCCAGAAATTCCGCAGCGCGGTTTTCCTGTTGCTCGCGGTCGATCTTGCCGAAGCGGTTGGTGATCTCCCGGGTGGCGAAAATATTCTCGGCGACGCACATATTGCCGAACAGGTTCAGCTCCTGGAACACCATGCCGATGCCGCGGTTCACCGCGTCCGCGGACGAGGAGAAGGAAACCTCTTCACCTTCCAGCAGGATGCGGCCGGCGGTCGGCCGTTCGACACCGGCGATGATCTTCATCAGCGTCGACTTGCCGGCGCCGTTTTCACCGACCAGCACGTTGACCGCGCCCTTGCGCACCTCGAAATTGGCGCGCTTGACCGCAACGGTGCCGGAATAGACCTTGGAGACGTCCTCGAGCTTCAGGATGATTTCGCGCTCAGCTGTCGCGCTCATGGTTTCGGCCCGATCTCTGCCTCCGCCGGCGTCACCAGCGGCAGGTCCTGGCCGCTCCCCAGCGTATAGGCGCCGAGCACCTTGGCGCTGCGGCCTTCCAGCGCATCGCGTGGCAGCTTGGAGAGCACCGTCTTGTCGGCATAAGCGTTGAACGCCTTGCCGAACTGGGCGAAGTCGATCTGGTTGGTGAAGTCGTTGAACTGGATGAAGTCCAGGCTGTCGCGCAGCGCGGTACCGCGCACCGCCGGTCCGATCTGCACTCGTGCATCGGCTTTGCCGTCGCCGTCGATATCGACGTCGACGGTTGCTGCCCGCGACTGCGTGTTGGCCGTGACGATCTTGCCTTCCAGGCGAACCGCGAAAGTCCAAGGCGAATTCGCCTGCTTGTTCGGATTGCCGTATTTGGCGCCGGCAGCCGATGGATCGGTTGTCGCCAGGGTGTGAACCTGCGCAAACGGTCCGGCTTTCTGCTGGAGATAGGGCACGACCTTTGCCGCCCATGTCTCTTCGACCATCTTGTCTGGATTGAAGGCGGGAGCGTTGTCTCCGGCTTCCGATTTCGTAGGCAGGATCTTGCAGGCGGTCAGGCTGATGCCGACCATTACGGTAAGGGTCGGCCAGTTCGGCTTGGTGTTCAGCATGGCGGCCTGTCGTTCAGCATCGTGGGCGGCCCACGGAAAATGGCGGCGAGGGGCGAAAACCGATGTTCGCCCCTCGCTATTGAAATCACGCTGGCTCAGTTCGTCAGCGCGAAGGTCTCCAGCTTGGCGGCATTGTCGCCATTGATCAGAACGCAGTCCATCAACTGCTTTTCCTTGGCCGGCGACTTCTTGTTCTTGATGAAGTCGTTGGCCTGCTCGACCGCCATCTGCGCCTGCGCGAAGGCCGGCTGCAGCACGGTTGCCTTGATACCGCCCGACGCGATGGAGTCCCGTACGTCGTTCGATCCGTCGAAGCCGACGACGATGACGTCCTTGCGGTTCGCCGCGGCAAGTGCCGCATAGGCGCCCATCGCCATCGTATCGTTGCCGGAGATCACGCCCTTGATGTCGGGGTTGGCCTGCAGGATCGATTCCATCTTGGAATAGGCTTCCGTCTGGCTCCAGTTGGCCGACTGCTGGGCAACCATCTTCAGGTCCGGATAGTCATCGATGACGTCGTGATAACCCTTGGAACGAATGCCGGCATTGGTGTCGGATTCCTTGCCGACCAGTTCGACGAAATTGCCCTTCTCGCCCATCAGCTTGACGAATTCCTGCGCGCCGAGCTGGGCGCCCTGGTAGTTGTTGGAGACGATCTGCGCCACGGCCACGCCGGTGGCGTTGATCTCGCGGTCGATCAGGAAGGACGGAATGCCCGCATCCTTGGCCTTCTGCACGGCGGCGACGGTGGCGTCCGCGCCTGCATTGTCGAGGATGATCGCCTTGGCACCGCGGCCGATCGCGGTGTCGATCAGCTCGGACTGCTTGTTGGCGTCGTCGTCATGGACCAGCACCAGCGCCTCATAGCCGAGTTCCTTGGCCTTGGCTTCCGCGCCGACGGCTTCCGCCTTGAAGAACGGATTGTCGTGTGAGGGCGTGATAATGGCGATGAGATCCGCCGCATAGGCGGGCACTGCCGTGCCAAGCGCCAGCATGCCGGCGAAAGCCGCAAGCGTCATTCTGCGTGTGAGTTTCATGAAGTCCTCCCGTTTGAAAAATTGCCTTGATCGGCCAATGGCTTTGTCTGCATCCGAATTCGTCAGGCAGCGCGGGCCGCGGATCGCTTGGGTCGAAAACCGTTGCCGGCTTACCCAGGACGGATCGTTGCTCCCCAGCCATCCTCCACTTGCCCAGGCATCGTGCTCCCTGCGAAACCTTGTCGATCCGAGCCATGAACAGCTAAGCCAACTGGTATGATGAGTCAACCACAAATTCAGGTGACATGTACCTGATGAGCTACCAAAACCGAGGATCGGCAATGGCATGCCGGGCCTTCGAGGTGCTGCGTCAAGCACCTGTCTTCTCTCAGGTGATCCGCTGAATGCTGGCGGCGATCTCTTCCGGTTCGAACACGCGCTTCCAGTCGTCACGCATCAGCACCGGCTTGCCGAACTCGATCGCCTTGTTGCATGCGTCGGAGAAAACGCCCTTGGTCTCGCCGAAAATGACGGCGCCGAGCACGTTCATATGGCCGAGCAGGAAGTCGAGTGCCGCCTGCTGGTCGACGCCGCGCGCCACGACCTCGTCGACGGCTTCTTTCATGACCACCAGCAACGAGGCGCACACCGTCTCCGAAAGGCCAGGCTCGAGCAGCGCCATCTGTTCGACGCTGACGCGGTGCGAACGCATCACCGGCGCCCATATGATCTTCGCGATCGCCTCGCCCTTGGCGTAGTCCTCTTCCGGGCCCTGCATCAGGGCGCTGACCATGTGCTGCTTGGCCTTCACGCCGCCGAAATAGTCCTTCTTGGCTGCCATGTCGGTCTCGTCATTGAAGATCGGCGGATGGCAGGGGTGAGTGACGAAATAGGTGAGGTCAGGCCGCTTCGGCAGATGGCCGGCGAAAGGTGCCGCCGCGTCGAGCACCACCACCATCGTGCCTGGCGCCAGCTTGCTCTCGATGCTGGCCGCTACCTTGCCGATATGCGTGTCGGGAACGGCCAGGATCACCACATCCGCGTCCTTGAGCGCCTCGTCGGCACTGACCGTATCGAAACCCAGTCCGGTCTTCAGCCGTTCGCGGCCGGCATCGCTGACCTCGACATGGCGTATCGTGTAGGGCGACCCGCGAAAATTGGTCGACAGGCGGTAGCCCATTTTCCCGCCAGCCCCGAACAGCGCAATCGTTGTCATCTGGTCACCACTCCTGTTCTTCGGCGACGGCATCGCGCGTCGTCAACTGATCAACTGGTATAATCACGCTACCAGATTTTGGCAATGCGATAATGACCATGCGATGCGTTCGCCGCGTCATCGGCTGCCGCCGGTAGCACGAGAATCATGGATGGCGCGCTCGGGATATGATCTCTAGATCACCAGAAGAAGCCCGCGCTTGCCCGCTGAGTGCGCATGAGCGCTGCTCTGCCATCCCCAGAAATAGGAGGCATGTGATAGGGGTCGGAGGTCGGGCCGGGCGCTACTTCAAAAGATCGACCAGCATGTCGAAAGCCGCATCGATATCGCCACGAACCGCCGCCTGAACTGCCTGCTCGTCCCGGTCGCGCAGGGCCGCAAACATCTGTTGATGGTATGTGTTCGCGGTCGAGTAGGACCCATGCAGCATATTGAAATAGGGGCTGATCTGCAGCCATAGATCCTTGATGATCTTGAGCAGGGTTTCGGATCCCGCTGCTCGGTAGATTGCGAAGTGGAAGGTATAATTCGCCCTGAGATAGGCCTTTACGTCGTCCGCGCCATTCGCGCGTTCCAGTGAGTCCAGATCGCGCGCGAAAATCGCAAGATCCGCATCACTCCGGTTCTGTGAGGCCCAGCCGGCGGCGATGGCCTCTATCTCAAAACGTACATTGCGCAAATCGGTGAGCCGCTCGCGGCTGAGCGCCGGAATACCAATGGAGCGTCCGGATACCACAGTGAGCGCGTTGGCTGCCGTCAGGCGCCGCAGCGCTTCCCTGACCGGCATCGGGCTGACGCCAAAGGCGTCGGCGAGGCTCTGAACCGTGACCATCTCGCCCGGTACGATGCTGCCGTCGAGGATCAGTTCGGTGACCTGATTGTAGACCCGGTCCTGCAGAGTTTCCTTGGACAGTGGAATGATCTCGACACCAGGCTTCCTGAACGCCGATCCAGCCATCTCCGGTCAACCTTCCCGCCCAAGGGCGACACTATTGCTTGTCTGGGAATGCAAGGTTCGTGGTGCCACGTCAAGCGGCCGACATAGCCCGTTTTGATATAAACGATTTCATCATTGATATTTGATCAAACGATGTTACGGTCGCTGGCATCGAATGGCAAGGGTTACGTTTTGTGCCCTTGGGAGGCATTCGGTCGTTCTGTTTGGGAGGAGTTTCACATGGGTATCGGATCGAAAGTCCGGCGGCTCGCGCTGCTGGCTGGGATGGCTGCATGCGCCTTCGGCCTGTCCGCCGCGCAGGCAGCCGAGAAGCACAAGATCTTTCTCAGCATGAGCTACATCGGCAATGATTGGCAGGCGGAGGCGGCCAACATGGTCAAGGCCATGGCCGCCCACAAGAGCCTGGCCGACAAGGTCGACCTGCAGGTCCAGGTCGCTGGCCCCAACGCGCAACGCCAGATTCAGCAGATCAACGCGATGGTGCAAAGCGGCGCCGAGGCGATCGTCGTGTATCCGATTTCCCCGACCGCGCTCAACCAGGTCGTCAAGAATGCCTGCGACAAGGGCGTGAAGGTCTTTGCCTACGACGCCGAGATCACCGAGCCTTGTGCCTACAACGTCCACATCGACCAGCTGGAAGCCGGCAGGGTGACCGCCGAATGGCTGGTCAAGAAGCTCAACGGCAAGGGCAACATCATCGCCATCACGGGTGTCCCGGGAACATCCGTCGACGATCAGCGGACAAAAGCCGCCAAGGAAGTCTTCGCCAAATATCCTGATATCAAGATCGTCGGCGAGGCTGTCGGCATGTGGAGCCAGGCGGTCGCCCGCACCGAGCTCTCGAAAATCCTGGCCACCCGCAATTGGGACGACATCAACGGGCTGTGGATGCAGGTCGGCTGCTTCACCGCCAACTCGATGCAGCTCGAGGCTGGCAAGAAGACCAGCGAACTCCTGCCTTGCGCCGGCGAAGGTTCCAATGGCGGCCGCATCCAGATGCTGCCGGAGGGCACCGAAGTCGAAGGCGCGGCCGCGCCCTACGCGCCGGCCGGCGCACAACGCATTTCCTACGCCTCGCCGCCTTATTCGGGTGCGCTGGCGCTGAAGCTTGCCGTCGAGGCGATCGAAGGCAAGGACGTGCCTAAGACCACCATCCTGCCGCTGCCGGTCGTCACCAACGAGACGATCAAGCTGTGCGACGAAGGCACATGGGCGGAGATGAAGGCCGGCTGCAACGCCTTCAAGCCGTCGCTGGTCTCCAACCCGGGCTGGTTTGCCTCGATCTTCTCGGACCAGACACCCGAGGTCGGCCTCGCGGCTGCCCTCGTCGGACAACCGGAAGAATAAGCCTCCCAAGGCGATCTTGACGATGCGCGGACATTTTCTGTCCGTGCATCGTCAGCCCATGCCAAGCCTGGCGATCGAGGACAATGACAGAACATTCCGAGCTCCCCGCCATCGAGATCGACGGCATCAGCAAGGCGTTCGGACCGACCGTTGCGCTGGACGGCGTGTCGTTTGCGATCGCGCCCGGCAGCGTCCATGCCCTGCTCGGTGAAAACGGAGCGGGCAAGTCGACACTGGTGAAGCTGCTGTCCGGACTGGTCCGGCCGAGCCAAGGCCATGTCCGTGTCTTCGGCAAGGAGATCGCTTACGGCGCGCCGCGCGCAGCACATGCGCTGGGCATGCAGACAGCATTCCAGGAGATGACCTTGGTGCGCGACCTCTCCGTCCTCGACAACATGATGCTGCCTTACGCCCCGGTCGGCATCTCCGGCCTGATCCGCCGCGGTGCCGCCCGCAAGGCCGTCCGCCGCCATATCGAGGATCTCGGTTTTTCCGTCGATCTCGACGCCGAGGTGAGTGAGCTCGAGCTTTCGGTGCGCCAGAAGATCGAGATCGCGCGTGCCGTCTACCGCAAGCCGCGCATCCTTTTGCTCGACGAACCGACCTCGACGCTCGCCGGCCGCGATGTTGACTGGCTGGGCGACATCATCGCCGGGCTGAAGGCGGCGGGTACCACCATCGTCTTCATCACGCACCGCATGCGCGAGGTCCGCGCCTTTTGCGACACGCTGACGATCCTGAGAAACGGCCGCCACATCGTCACCGCGCCGGTTGCCGATGTCTCGGATGGCGACGTCATCGAAAAGATCATCGGCCGCAGCATCGAGCAGACCTTCCCGCCCAAGCCGGACAGCGCCCAGGCTTTCGGGCCGCCGGTTCTGGGCGTGCGCGACCTAAAGGTCGGGCGCAAGCTCGACGGCGCCGGCTTCGATCTGCGCAAGGGCGAAATCCTCGGCGTCGCCGGGTTGCAGGGCATGGGCCAGCAGGACCTGTTCCTGGCCTGCTTTGGCATGGCCGAGATCGAGCGCGGCCACATCCTCGTCGACGGCCGCAAGGTCTGGCTCGGTTCGCCGGCCGATGCCTTGCGCCCCAACATGGCCATCGGCCTGGTGCCGGAAGACCGCAAATCCGAAGGCCTGTTCCTGAAGCTGTCGGGCAGCCAGAACGCCACCCTGCCGGTGATATCGCGCTTCACACGGCTAGGCCTTGTCGACGCGCAGGCTGAGACCCGCTCCGTCGAGGCGGCATTCGACACTGTCGAGGTCGACCGCCGCGCGCTTTGGACGCGGGCCGGTGCGTTTTCCGGGGGCAACCAGCAAAAAATCGCCATCGCCAAATGGCTGGTGGCGCAGAGCCGCATCCTTCTGTTGTTCGATCCCACCCGAGGCATCGACGTCGGCACCAAGCACGAGCTTTATGTGATGATGCGAAACTACGTGGCTTCGGGCGGTTCGATCCTGCTGCACTCGACCGAGATTCCCGAACTCGTCCACCAATGCGACCGGGTCCTGGTTCTCTACGACGGGCGCATCGCCGCCGAACTCGAAGGCGACGCCATCACCGAACCGGCCATCATGCGCCCGGCGCTTGGCCATGCCGGGGAAGCCGCATGAGCAGCGCAGCAGCCTCATCCCCTGTTCCCGGCGGCTTCGGTCTGCGCCGCGCGCTGGTGCGCAATCGTGGCGCGCTGATTGCCGCGATCGTCCTGGCGATCCTGCTCTTCGTTGTCGACTGGATCAACGCCGGGCCGCTGACCTATTTCGACGTGTCGTTCCTGTCGAGCGGCGGCACCACCTCGGCGCTCGCCGCGATCGGTCAGACCATCGTCATCCTGTCGGGCGGTTTCGACCTCTCTGCCGGCGCGGTGATATCGCTGGTCAATGCCGTGCTGGCATCGAGCATGGACCCGATGGCGCCAGGCGCCAGCATCATCCTGTGGACCGCCGTCGGCATCGGCGTCGGCATGGCGGTGGGCGCCTTCAACGGCTTCTTCATCGCCGTGCTGCGCATGCAGCCCATCGTGGTGACGCTGTCGACCATGTTCATCCTGCAAGGCGTGACGCTGCTGGTGATGGACAAGCCCGGCGGCTTCGTGTCGCCCGATCTCGGTAC
>NZ_RZRK01000169.1:0-9572 GCF_003997835.1 Mesorhizobium sp. M7A.F.Ca.CA.004.12.1.1 | reverse complement strand
TTGGCGCGGCTCTATTCGCCGGCCGATTTCGGCGTCTTTACGATTTACCTGTCGATCGTGAATATACTCGCCGGGGTCGCGGCATTGCGCTTCGAGGCTTCGCTCTATGGGGTCAAGGGGAGCGCGCGGCGGTAGCCTTTCAGGCGGTCCTGGGCGGCCTGCATCCAGGGCTCGCCGGTGATGGTGGCGATGCGGCGGTGGCCGTGGCTGATCAGATGGCGGGTCGAGCTCTGGCCGCCGGCGATCTCGCTCGGCACCACAGCAGGGAAGGCATAGTCCGCCGTATAGCAGTTGAGCAGGATCACCGGGATGTCGAGACCGTAGAGGTAGTCGGGCGCTGTGATCTCGCGGGTGAAGATGGTCATGTAGATCAGCGCCGAAATGCCCCGCTTGGTCAGCGCTGAAATGGCGCGCGGCTCCATGACGGAATCGCCCAGCGTCTGCGCCACCAGAAGCACGTTGCCGGCATTCCACGAGGCCTGGCGCGCGCCCTCGATGGCGACCACGGCTTCCGGGCTGGTGGCGAGCTGGTCGACGGCGAAGCCGATCACCCCGTCCAGCCCTTCGAAGGCGGGCCCCCCGAAGGCAGGCAACGTCGGGTGGAGGGCTGAGAAGGCGGGCGCGGCGTAGCCGAGCGTGCGCGCGGTTTCGATCACCCGTTCGCGGGTCTGCTGCGACAGCTTGATCCCTGGCGAATTGTTGAGCACGAAGGAAACGGTCGCCTGCGAGCAGCCGGCCGCCCTGGCGATATCGATCATGGTGACGCGGCCCTTGGCGCCCTTGGCCGGCGCTTTGCGCCGCCTCGCCGTGTCGCTGGCCCGATCCGTCGTCTCGCTCATGGCAAATCCCAGTCTGGCAGGCCGGTCAGGCCGGCAAGATGGCGTGACGCCGTCGATTTATAGCGGTAACCCCAAGGTCGTTTATAACTATTAGTATACCAGAGGTCCATCCGCCATGAATCCCCATACAAGCCAAAACCTAAAGGGCGGAAGGCTTGGGTGGCGGGCCGGCGGTGACCACGGCTCGGCGGCGGGCGCACCGCGAAACCCCGGCATTGGCGTGGAACTAATACTGTTTACTAATACAAAAATGCCCTGTACCGTCAATCCGTCGCGTCCGGTCGGTGACGTTCGGGGCGGCGGGAGAGTACGAAAAATGGCCCGGTGGCGAGCGGACCTACCTCCGCAACCCTTGTCTCGGATATGTGATATGTCAGACAAATCGGACTATTTACGAACGAAGGATGAGTCTCTAAGGTCCATGATCGTGGCTGGAACGACGCCATTCTTTCGGTGCCGGGAACCCCTTTGAGGAGGAGGGCGTCCACGCTGCAAACGGCAAATCAGGTCAGTGCCAAAATCAGGTTAATGCAAGATCGGCCGGTCCAACGACTGAGCCAAACGGGAGGTTGAACATGAAATCCTTGATACGAACTGCATCCGTAGCCGCGACCGCGCTGCTGCTTGGCCTGTCGGCCACGGCCATCGCGCGCGCCCAAGACAAGCCGACGCTGGCCTTCGTCGTCAACGGCGCTTCCGATTTCTGGAAGGCCGCCGAAGCCGGCGTCAAGAAGGCGCAGGGCGAACTGCCTGACTACAATCTTGAGCTCAAATATCCCGAGCAGTCCTCGGTCGCCATCCAGCAGCGGCTGATGGACGATCTGGTGACCGCCGGCGTCAAGGGCATCATGGTCTCGGCCGTCGATCCCAAGACCTCGACCGATGGGTTGAACAAGATCGCCTCGGAAACGGCGCTGTTCACCACCGACTCTGACGCACCGCAGACCAAGCGCGTCGCCTATATCGGCTCGTCCAATGTCGATGCCGGCAAGCAGGCGGCCGAAATCGCCAAGAAGGCGATGCCCAATGGCGGCAAGTGCCTCGGCTTCGTCGGCCTGCTCGGCGCCGACAACGCCAAGGAGCGCATCCAGGGCATGAAGGACGGCCTGGCCGGCACCAAGATCGAGCTGATCGACGTGCGCGGCGACGACATCGACCAGGCGCGCGCCAAGAAGAATGTCGAGGACGCGCTGGTCGCCAGCCCCGACGTCACCTGCATGGTCGGCTTCTATTCCTACAACACGCCGCGCATCTATGAAGCGCTGCGCGACGCCGGCAAGCTCGGCTCGATCACCGTCGTCGGCTTCGATGACGATCCGATCACGCTGGGCGGCGTCAAGGAAGGCACCATTGCCGCCACCGTCGTGCAGCAGCCCTTCGAATGGGCCTATCAGGGCATGAAGCTGATGGCTGCCTATCTCAAGGGCGACAAGTCGGGCATCCCGGAAGGCAACCTCATCATCATCCCGACCAAGATCATCGGCAAGGATGACGTCGACGCCTACGCCGCCAATCTGAAGGCGATGTCTGGAAACTGATCGTCGTTAGCGCTGCCCCTCATCCGCCTGCCGGCACCTTCTCCCCGTATAGTGACGGGGAGAAGGGAAGCGCTCCAACGCTGGCAATCCCCCTCTCCCCGTCTCTATACGGGGGTCCGAAGGACGGGCGAGACAAGTGGCTCGCCCCGGAAGGGGTAGGGTGAGGGGCAGCGCGACGCCTCGCTTTTTATTGACGGGTTCGATCAGGCCCGTCAGTCTGCGAGGAGGCCGTTCCGCCAATCGCTGTCAGGCATGATGAACTATTCCGACACATCCATTGCTGCATCCGTGACCGCCCCGTTCCTCAGCCTCGAGAACGTGCGCAAGACCTATCCGGGCGTCGTCGCGCTGGACGGCTTCTCCATGGAGGTCAGGCCGGGCGAGGTCATCGGCCTCGTCGGCGAAAACGGCGCCGGCAAATCGACCTTGATGAAGATCCTCGGCGGCGTCACCACGCCCGACAGCGGCACGATCACGGTCGACGGCACCGCGCATGACAGGCTCTCCGTCGAAGCCAGCCTGGGTTCGGGCATCGCCTTCGTCCACCAGGAACTCAACCTGTTCGAAAATCTCGATGTCGCGGCCAACATCTTCTTCGGCCGCGAGCCGTTGCGCGCCGGGCCGCTGAAGCTCGTCGACCGCGCCAGGCTGCGCACCATGGTGGCGCCGCTTTTGAAGCGCGTCGGCGCCAATTTTTCCGCCGACACCCAAGTTGCGACCCTGTCGCTGGCCCAGCAGCAGATGGTCGAGATCGCCAAGGCGCTGTCGATCGAGGCGCGGCTGGTCATCCTCGACGAGCCGACATCGAGCCTGCCGCTCGCCGAAACCGACAAATTGCTCGACGTCATCAAGGCGCTGAAGGCCGACGGCATCAGCGTCATCTTCATTTCGCACCGCCTGCACGAGGTCGAGCGCGTCGCCGACCGCGTCGTCGTGCTGCGCGACGGCATGCTTGCCGGTACGCTGGGCAAGCACGACATCGGCCACGACCAGATGGTCAAGCTGATGATCGGCCGCATGCTGAAGGAGCGCGAAAAAGCCTCCGAAGCTGCGCGTGCGCCCGGCGCCGTAGCGCTTGCGGCCAAGGCCATCCGCACACCGGCCTATCCCGGCCGGCCGGTCGACCTCGACGTCAGGCGCGGCGAAATCCTCGGTCTTGCCGGCCTTGTCGGTTCCGGCCGCACCGAACTGGCGCGGGTGTTCTTCGGCATCGACTCGAAGCTTGGCGGCGCGCTCGAGCTCGACGGCAAGCCGCTCGCGCTGGCGTCCGCGGCCGACGCTGTCGCGCATGGCATCTTCCTGGTGCCGGAAGACCGCAAGCTCACCGGCATCCTGCTCGACCTGTCGATCGCCCAGAATATTTCGCTGCCCAATCTGCCGGCGCATGCGCGCCGCTCGCTGGTGTCCTCAAGCGCCGAGACCGCCACCGCCGAGAAGCAGAAGAAAGATCTCGGCATCAAGGCACCGTCGGTGCAGACGCGCACCGGCACGCTGTCGGGCGGCAACCAGCAGAAGGTCGTGCTCGGCAAATGGCTGGCCATGAACCCGAAAGTGATGATCCTCGACGAGCCGACGCGCGGCATCGACATCGGCGCCAAGGCGGAAATCTATGGCCTGATGCGCGCATTGGCCGATGCCGGCGTCGCCGTGCTGATGATCTCCTCGGACATGGAAGAGGTGATCGGCGTGTCCGACCGCATCGCCGTCATGCATGAGGGCCAGATCTCGGGTATTCTCGACAAGGACCGGTTCAGCCAGGAAAACGTGCTGCTCCTGGCGGTGGGCAAGCAGCCGAAATAGTTCTTGCCACGGGCCGCGCAAACGCGATCCGCTCAGGCATTGGGGAGAAGACGATGAGCAAGAAAGATCTCGGCCTGCTGATCCTGATCTTGGTGGTCGGGGCGATCGTGGCGATCATCAATCCGCGCTTCCTGTTGCCGATCAACCTCGCCAACACCTCGAACCTGATCGGCCTGTTCGGCATCCTGTCGATCGGCCAGGCCTTCGTCATCATCACCGGCGGCATCGAATTGTCGGTCGGCTCGGTGGTAGCGCTGCTTGGCACGCTGTTCATCGACTTCATCGCCGTGCGTGGCATGGAATGGCCGCTGGCCTTCGTGCTCATCCTGGTGCTTGGCGCCATCATTGGCCTGGCGCATGGCTGGCTGATCACAAGGCTCAAGCTGCAGCCCTTCGTCGTCACGCTGTGCGGCCTGTTGATCTACCGCGGCGTTGCCCGCTTCTACACCGCCGACGGCACCGCGGGTTTTGCCTTCGGCCAGAATTTTCCCGACCTCGAATTCCTCACCGCCGGGCGCTCCTATGGCGTTCCCAACAGCTTCATCGCGCTGATCGTCATCTCGATCGTCATGTGGGTGGTGCTGCACCGCTCGGTGTTCGGCCGCTATCTCTACGCCATCGGCAAGAACGAGGAGGCGGCGAAATATTCCGGCATCCGCACCGGCCGCGTCGTCATCGCCGCCTACGTCATTTGCGGCGTGCTGACGGCGCTGTCGGCGATCTATTTCGCCATGTACACGCGCTCGATCTCTCCGGCCAGCCACGGCCAGTTCTACGAACTCTACGCCATCGCCGCCGCCGTGCTCGGCGGCTTCTCGCTGCGCGGCGGTGAAGGCTCGCTGATCGGCGTCATCCTCGGCACGGTGCTGCTGCAGGAACTGCAGAACCTAGTCAACCTGCTCGGCATCCCGTCCTCGCTCAACTTCGCGGTGATGGGCGGCGTCATCCTCATCGGCGTGCTGGTCGACCAGCAATGGGGCGTGTTCCGGGAACGGCGGCTGATGGTCGACGCCACCCGAAAAAGCGCCGCCGGCGCGGCCGCGGAATAGCGCCTCGCGGCGAATGGCGGGCGATGGCTGCAATTCCTGAACCGTTGACGCTCAGGGCCGGCGCGCTCGAAGCCGAACTGGTGCCGCAAATCGGCGGCAGCCTCAGCGCGCTGCGCTGGCGCGGCATCGATCTCATGCGCAGGCTCTCGGACCATGATCGCGAAGCGGGCAACGTGCTTGGCGTGGCCATGTTCCCGATGATACCCTACGCCAACCGCATCGCCGGAAATACCTTCGAGTTTCGAGCGAAGCGCTGGCGGGTCCAGCCCAACAATCCGCCCGAAGCCATCAACGTGCATGGCAGCGGCTGGAAACACCCCTGGACTGTCACTGCAGCGGGCGACGCCCAGGCAACGCTGTCGCTGGATATCGCAGCCAGCCTCGAACCCTACTCCTATCACGCGACGCAGGCTTTCGTGCTGTCCGAAGAAGGCCTCGACGTGACCATGACACTGACCAACACGGGGCCGGTTTCCATGCCGTTTGGTTTCGGCCTGCATCCTTGGTTCGACCGCGACCCGGACGTCACGCTGCAATTCAAGGCCGCGCGGTTCTATCTGGAGGAACCGCAAGGCATCGCCGGCGATCCGATAGCGCTTGCGCCCGAACTCGACTTCGCCGAGAGCCGGCCTTTACCCGCCGGCTGGCGCAACAATGATTATGGCGGCTGGACGGGTGAGGCGACGCTTCGCTTTCCGGCGCGCGGCGCGGGTTTGCGCATCAAGGCCGATCCGATCTTCAAGCACCTGATGCTGTACGCCGATCCGGCCAAGCCTTACTTTTGCGTCGAACCGCAGACCATGGCATCCGGTGCTTTCAACCGGGGCGGATGGAGCGATCCGGACGAGGGCGCCATCGTGCTCGCCCCAGGTGAAAGTTCGGCCGGCACGGTGTCGCTGATGCCCTTTGCGCTTGGGGCTTAAAGCGCCCATCGCGTGAACGAGGCGTCAGGAGCCGACGATCTAGATCAGGCCCGACATGTCGGAAAAAGCCATCGCCTTGCGCAGCACCTCGGCGAAGCGTTCGCCGGCCGCTTCGCGCGGGCCGCTGTTGTCGATCGAGGTGACGCCGGACCCGGACAGAGTGACATTGGCGCTGCGTGCCAGCCGCGCCAGCACTTCGCCGCGTGACTCGCGGCCGCGCATCGCCAGACGCTCGGCCAGCACTTCAGGCGAGGCGGTGATCTCGACGATGGCCAGATTGGCATAGCGTTCGCGCAAGGAGGGGATGATCGCGCGCGACACATTGGCGACAGCGACACGGCCATTGGCGACGGACCAGTCGACATCGGCGGGGATGCCGTAGCGCAAGCCGTGCGCTTCCCAGGAGATGGCGAAGGCGCCATCGGCTTCGGCCTCGACGAAGGCGGCATCGGCCAGCGTGTCGTGGTCCTCGCTGGCGACATCGCTCGGCCTGGTGATGACGCGGCGGACGAACTCCAGCCGCGTTTCGTCGGCAAAGCGGGCGCGGGCGTAGCCGATCACTGTGTCCTTGCCGGCGCCGCTTGGGCCGACGACGGCGACGAAAACGCCATCGCGGATCGGAAACGTCTCGGCCGACAATTCCCGCTCGATCGACGCCGACACCATCATGCGACCCGGCTTCCCTGCCGCCAGACGGTGCGCACCACCGGGACATGGTCGTCGACGCGCACGCGCACCAGATCGGCGCGGCGGCCCTGTTCGATGACGCCGCGATCGGTCAGGCCAACCGCATCGGCCGGGTTCTTCGAGACCATGGCGACGGCCTGCGGCAGGGAAATGCCTTCGACGACATCGCCGAGGAAGAACGCCGACTGGATCAGGCTGAAGGGAATATAGTCGGATGACAAGATGTCGAGCAGGCCGTCGCTGGCCAGCGTGCGGGCCGAGACATTGCCCGAATGCGAGGCGCCGCGCATAACGTTGGGCGCGCCCATCAGCACGCCCATCCCGGCCTCTTTCGAGGCCCTGGCGGCCTCTTCCGTGGTCGGGAATTCGGCGACGCGCACGCCCTGCTCGATCGCCTCGTCGACATGGCCTGATGTGGCGTCGTCGTGGCTGGCCAGCACGATGCCGCGCTCCTGGCAGGCGGCTGATATCACCGCCCGGTTCGGCGCCGAATTGCGCGCCGATTCGGCCATCCGCTTTTCGCAGAACAGCTTGAAGTCGCGATCGGTCAGCTTCAGCTTGCGCTGGTAATAGTAGGCATAGGTCTCGAGATCGACGAACTGGCGCTGGCCTGGCGCATGGTCCATCAGCGACGCCAGCTTGACCCGCTCGTCGCCGTCGAAATTGGCGAAAGCCCTGAGGCAGTCCGGTGCCGAAACCTCGCAGCGCAGATGGATGAAATGGTCGGCGCGCAGACGGTCCTGCTTCACACTGTCCTCGATCGCGTCGGCCAGCTTGCGGATGTCGGCCGATGTCAGGTCGGCGTCTTCGTCCATGCCGACGCGCAAGGCGTCGAGCACGGTGGTGATGCCGGCGGTCGCCACCTGCGCGTCATGGGCGAGCACGGCGGCGATCGGATTCCAGCGCACCTTGGGCCGCGGCGCGTAGTGGCCTTCGAGATGGTCGGTGTGCAATTCGACCAGCCCGGGAATGATATAGTCGCCGCCCATATCCTCGCCGATGCGGCTGATGCCGGATTCGATGCCGGCGATAAAGCCGTCGCGCAGCACCAGCGAACCCTCGACGATCTCGTCGGCAAGCACGATGCGGGCATTGTGGAGAACAGTCTCGGCGGTCATTTCAGGCAGTCCTTCAGGCGGTTTTTCTGGCCGGGCGGCGCCCGAGCGCGTGATGCGAGAGCACCATGAACGGTGCACCCGGTTCGGTTTCGACAAACAAGGTCAGCGCATCCACCAGCACCTTCTGTTGCAGCACTTCCGCGAACAGGCTGTCGATCGCTGCGCGCAAACGAGGGCTTTCCTGTGACCCCGCCCGGCCCGACAGCGTCATGTGGAAGCGAAAGGTTTCGAAGACATAGGGGTAACCCCATTGGCAGAGATTGCGGAACTCGGCCGGCTTCAGCGAATCCGGGCTGCGCCGCTCGATTTCCGCTTCGCTCAGTGGTGCGCGAAACCGGTCGAAATCGCGCACCACGTCATCGGCGAACCGGTTGAGCGCAGGCACTGGCCCTTCCGGCACCAGTGCGAAGAAGCCGTCGATCTGGCTGACCACGAGACGCGGGATGGTCACCACCGGCGTCGCCTCGGCGAATTGGTCGAGTGCGGCGCGCAGCGAGGCTTCCGTCTCGTCGGCAGCCAGGCGGAAGGGGGCTTTCAGCGTTGCGTGAAAGCCATAGCGGCGCGCCGAAGCGGTGTGGAAAGCGACTTCCGCCGCCGACAGGTCGGCCACCGCTTCGACCGGCCTCGTCGCGGCGCCGAACGCGTCGCGGCCCAGCCAGTCGGCGGCGATCCGCGCCAGAGGCTCGTCCTGCCGGGGGGTGAAATAGAGGGCGTAGCGCATGGAAAGTCCTTGTCAGCTTCGCTGCCATAGGTGATTTCCATGACGAATTGACGAAGCCTTGCTGGCTTTCAGGTAACAAAACGCTGCGGCGGGGTCATTAGCCGACGATTTTTTCGTGCTGGACCAGGGAGCGAGTGCTCACGCAGCGACCGATCAGGCCTTCATCAACCACTCGTGCTCGGGCGCGTTGTGGAATTTCCACGTCCGCTTCGGTCCGGCCATGACGTTGAGATAATAGAGGTCGTAGCCGTGGCAGGCGGCGCAGGGGTGATAGCCCCCGGGCACCAGCACGACATCGCCATCCTCGATCGCCATCGCTTCGTCGAGCGCGCGATGGCCATTCTCGTCGGCATCGGTGTAGACGCGCTGGAAGGCAAAGCCCTGCGGCGGGTTGAGACGGTGATAGTAGGTTTCCTCAAGATAGGATTCAGCGGGCAGATTGTCCCGGTCGTGCTTGTGCGGCGGATAGCTCGACGTGTGGCCGCCGGGCGTGATCACCTCGACCACCAGCAGCGAATCGGCCGGCTTGCCCTCCGGCAATATGTTGGTGACATAGCGTGTGTTGGTGCCCTTGCCGCGCACCTCCTGGCCGAGATCGTCCGGTCCGATGACGCGAACCGGCAGACCGCCGCCAAGGCCCGGCGCCGAGCAGACCGCGAGTTCCAGTCCGGTGTCCGCCGTCACCGACCAATCCGATCCCTCAGGCACATACACCGACCACGGCTTGCCCTCGAAGGGCGACATGCGCTCGCCGAGCAGGCCGAGATCCTTGCCGCCGGCTGAAGCCTTGCCCTTGCCGGTAACGAACACCAGGCAGACTTCGCGATCCTCCGTCTTGCCGGAGACGCTCTCGCCCGGCTTCAGCCGATGCAGGTCGAAACCGACATAGGTCCAGCC
>NZ_RZRK01000168.1:0-9583 GCF_003997835.1 Mesorhizobium sp. M7A.F.Ca.CA.004.12.1.1 | reverse complement strand
GGTCAAGGTCGAACGCAATTACCAGTGGTACCGCTCCAACAATTCCTGGAACTACGAGCCGGTCACCTTCACCAAGTCGATCGCCAACGGCCAGGTCGACCTTAGCGCCGACGGCGGCGCGACGGTCTCCGTGCCGGTCGATTGGGGTCAGTACCGCCTCGAGGTCGAGACATCGGATCCCGAGGGACCGGCGACAAGCTACGAGTTCGATGCCGGCTGGTATGTCTCCTCGACCACCACCGAAACGCCTGACGGCCTCGAAATCGCCCTCGACAAGGACAATTATGCCGCCGGCGAAGTGGCCAGGCTGAAAGTCTCGCCGCACTTTGCCGGCGAACTTCTCATCAACATCGGTTCCGACAAACTGTTGAAGACCGTCACGGCATCCGTGCCGGCCGGCGGCAGCACGGTCGACATACCGGTCGGCGACGATTGGGGTGCCGGTGCCTATGTCACGGCAACCCTCTTCCGGCCGGGCGATGCGCAGGAAACGCGCATGCCGGCCCGCGCCATCGGCGTGAAATGGCTGAAGGTCGATCCGGGCTCGAAAAAGCTCGCCATCACCTTGACGCCGCCGGACAAGACCATGCCGCGCCAGCAGCTGTCGATCCCGGTTTCGGTCGCCGGCGTGCAGCCGGGAAGCAATGCCTACGTCATGGTTGCCGCCGTCGATGTCGGCATCCTCAACCTGACCAACTACAAGGCCCCGGATCCGGAGAACTGGTTCTTCGGCCAGCGCATGCTGGGCATGGAAATCCGCGACATATACGGCCGCCTGATCGACGGCTCGCTCGGCAACACCGGCAAGCTCAGGACCGGCGGCGACGGCGCCAACATGCAGGCGCAAGGCAACCCGCCGACCGAAAAACTGGTCGCCTTCTTCTCCGGCATCGTCGAACTCGATGCCGACGGCAAGGCGCGGGTCGACTTCGACATCCCGCAGTTCAACGGCACCGTGCGCGTCATGGCCGTCGCCTGGACCAAGGATGCGGTCGGCCACGCCCAGTCCGATGTCATCGTGCGCGATCCCATCGTGATCACCGCTGGCCTGCCACGCTTCCTGGCGCCTGGTGACGCCGCCGTCATGCGCCTAGACGTCGCCGACACCGATGGTCCGGCCGGCGACTATGCGTTCTCGATCGAAACAACGGGTGACCTGTCGACCGGCGACAAGCCCCTGCCCCAGAAGCTGACGCTCGCCCAGGGCAAGCGCCAGACGCTGACCGTGCCGCTGGTCGCTCAGACGGCCGGCAATGCCTCGCTCACCGTCAAGCTTGCCCATGCCGACGGCACCAAGGTCGAGCAGACGCTCTATGTGCCGGTGCGCCCGGCGCAATTGCCGGTGACCACCCGGCTGGTGGTCGACCTCAAGGGCAATGGCGGCGCGCTGCGCGTCGACAAGGAACTGCTGGCAGCCAGCCTGCTCAATGGCGCCTCCGTCAGTGTCGGCGTTTCGCAGGCCGCCGCCTTCGACGTGCCGTCGCTGCTGATGACGCTCGACCGCTACCCCTATGGTTGCGCCGAGCAGACCACCAGCCGCGCCATGCCGCTTCTCTACGTCAATGAGTTGGCTTCCGGCGTCGGCATGGCCAGCGACCCCGATATCCATGGCCGCATCCAGGACGCCATCTATAAGGTTCTGAGCTATCAGGCCTCGGGCGGCAGCTTCGGCCTGTGGGGTCCGGGCTCCGGCGATCTGTGGCTTGATTCCTATGTCACCGATTTCCTGACCAGGGCGCGCGAGCAGAAATACGACGTGCCGAGCCTGGCCATGAACCAGGCGCTGAGCAATTTGCAGAACTCGCTCGGCTATGACCAGAGCGTCCAGGACCGTGGCAGCGAGATCGCCTACGCCCTCTACGTTCTGGCCCGCAACAAGAAGGCCTCGATCGGCGACCTGCGCTACTATGCGGATACCCAACTCGAAGCTTTCTCAAGCCCGATGGCCGTTGCCCAGCTGGCGGCAAGCCTGGCGCTCTACGGCGATACACCGCGCGCCGAAGCCACCTTCAAGACCGCCTTGCAGTTGGCAAAGTCCACCACCGACTACGACTACTACCGCTCCGACTACGGTTCGCGGCTGCGTGATGGCGCGGCGATGCTGGCGCTGGCGGCGGAATCGAAGCCGGTGCCGACCATCGTGCCGGAACTGATCAAGCTGGTGACCAGGGAACGCGCGGAAGCCCGCTGGACCACCACCCAGGACGAATCCTGGATGCTGCTGGCGGCCCGCGCGCTGAAGGAGGGCAATGATACGATCATGCTGGCCGTCAATGGCGCGGCGCATTCCGGCGGCTACTCCAACCAGGTGGAAGGCTCTGACCTGGCCGACAGCCCGCTGACCATCGCCAACACCGGCAAGACCCCGCTGCAGGCCGTCGTCACCACCGTGGCGTCGCCGGTCCAGCCCTTGCCGGCCGGCGGCGACGGCTTCACCATCAACCGCACCTACTACAAGCTCGACGGCACCGAGGCCAATGTCACCGAGGCGACGCAGAACGAACGCTATGTCGTCGTGCTCAAGGTCAACGAGCAGAACAAATGGCCGTCGCGCCTGCTGGTCACCGACCTGTTGCCGGCCGGCTTCGAGATCGACAATCCCGGCCTGGTCTCCAGCGCCCAGTTGACGAACTTCTCGTGGCTGGCGCAGACCGATGCCGCGCATCTCGAATTCCGCGACGACCGTTTCGTCGCGGCGTTCAACCCGGCCGACGGCGATCATGACCACAATCTGACGCTCGCCTATGTCGTGCGCGCGGTGACGCCTGGTACCTATGCGCACCCGGCGGCAACGGTGGAGGACATGTACCGGCCGCAATATTCGGCCCGCACCGCCACCGGCATGATGGAGGTCAAGGCGCCGTAAGGCGCCTTGGCGAATATGAAAGTGAGGCTTGTGCTGCCCCCCATTGCCCTGCCGGGCATTTCTCCCCGTATAGTGACGGGGAGAAAGAGGCCTGCAACAAAGCTTTCGCCAACTTTGAACGTTGCTGGAAAAGCGCCAAGGGCCATGACAGCACCCTTCTCCCCGTCACTATACGGGGAGAAGGTGGCGGCAGCCGGATGAGGGGCGGCGCCATGCTTTCCAAGAAGTTCCTTCGTCGCACGGCCGTTGCAGGAGCCTCCCTCATTGGACTCACCGCAATTGCCGCCACCACCCTCTGGGCGCTCGACCGTGCCTTCCCACCCCCGCTTCCAGCCGAACTCACGGTCTCCACCGAAGTCCAGGACCGCGACGGCGAATTGTTGCGCGCCTTCGCCACGCCGGACGGCTACTGGCGGCTCGAAACCCGCCTCGACCAGGTCGACAAGCAGTTCGTCGACATGCTGGTCACCTACGAAGACAAGCGTTTCTGGGACCATGAAGGTGTCGACGTGCTGGCGCTGGCCCGCGCCGCCGGCCAGTTCGCCACCAGCGGCCGCATCGTCTCCGGCGGCTCGACGCTTTCGATGCAGCTTGCCCGGCTGATCGAGCCGCGCGAAAGCCGCAGCCTCGGCTCCAAGGTCAAGCAGATGCTGCGCGCCATCCAGATAGAGCGGCGGCTGTCGAAACGCGAGATCCTCGAACGCTACCTGACGCTGGCGCCTTATGGCGGCAATCTGGAAGGCGTGCGCGCCGCCTCGCTCGCCTATTTCGGCAAGGAGCCGAAACGGCTCACCGTTTCCGAGGCCGCCCTGCTCGTCGCTCTGCCGCAACTGCCGGAAAAGCGCCGGCCCGACCGCAATTTGAAGATCGCCCACGCCGCCCGCGACCGGGTGCTGACCCGAATGGTCTCCTCCCGCCTGCTCGGCGAGCGCGAGGCCGCACGGGCCTCCCTCGACGATGTCTCGGACCTGCGCCGCACGCTGCCGGCGCTCGCCGCGCACGCCGCCTATGCGATGTTGCCCAAGGCCGTCCCCGGTCAGCCCTTGCAGCTGACGATCCGCAAGAGCGTCCAGGAGGGGCTGGAACAGGTGGCGAGGGACGCGGCCACCAAGCTCGGCCCCCGCCTGTCGGTCGCTATGGTGCTGGCCGACTCCCGCACCGGCGACATCCTTGGCGAAGTCGGCTCGGCCAATTTCTTCGACGCAAGCCGCTCCGGCTGGATCGACATGACAAAGATCGTCCGCTCGCCAGGCTCGACGCTAAAGCCCTTCATCTACGGTTTGGCCTTCGAACAGGGCCTGGTGGCGCAGGAAACGCTGATCGACGACAGCCCCGTCGATTTCTCCGGCTACCGGCCGAAGAATTTCGACATGGGCTACCAGGGCGATGTCAGCATCCGGCAAGCGCTACAATTGTCGCTCAATGTGCCGGCGATCCGCGTGCTCGACGCGGTCGGGCCAACGCGGCTGATGGCGCGCTTCCGCCAGGCCGGCGTCAGCCCCATACTGCCGGTCAACGAAGCCCCGGGCCTGGCCATCGGTCTTGGCGGCGTCGGGGTGACATTGCGCGACCTCGTCCAGCTCTACACAGGGCTCGCCAATGGCGGCAAGACGCACACGCTGCATGACGGCACCGAGCCTGCCGATGCCGAGCGCACCAGCGCCACCATCCTCGACGGTCAGGCCAACTGGCAGATCATCGACATATTGTCAGGCGTCAAGCCGCCCGAGGGGGCCTTGCAGCGCGGCATCGCCTACAAGACCGGCACGTCCTACGGATACCGCGACGCCTGGTCGGTCGGCTTCGACGGCCGCTACGTGCTGGGCGTCTGGGTCGGCCGCCCCGATGCCGGCGCGGTGCCCGGCCTTTCCGGCTATGTCTCGGCCGCTCCCATCCTGTTCGAGGGTTTTGTCCGCTCGGGCCTCGCCACCGTCCCCTTGCCGGGCAAACCGCCCGGCATGTTCAGCCCCAGACGCGAGGACCTGCCGGTGACGCTCGCCCGCTTCGGCGCCGGGTCGGATGGCCTGGTGCAGGCGACGGTGAGCGAACCCGCACCGACCATCATCTTCCCGCCTGACGGCGCCCGCGTCGATCTCGGCACCAATTCGGCCGACGCCTCGCCACTGGTGCTGAAGCTGCAAGGCGGCCGTGCGCCGTTCCGCTGGCTCGCCAACGGCAAGCCGCTGGCAGGCATCGATCGTCGCCGCACCGCGACCTGGCAGCCCGACGGCGCCGGCTATTCGACGCTGACCGTCATCGACGCCGCAGGGCGTGCGGCGAGTGTGAAGGTGTTCGTCGAATAGATCGCGCCAAGAGATTCATGGAATTGGCTTTCCGGACGCTCGGCAGATAGCAGGATACTCACCCATGCCTGTTCCGAGGCACCCCTCGCGCAATCCGTTCTTGTCGGCAGCCTCGGCACTGGCAGCAACAATCCTTGTCGCGGCAACCACCCTCCCCGCTTTGGCCGATGCCCTGCCCGCCGGCTTCGTCCGGCTCGCCGATGTCGATCCCTCGATCCGCCAGGACATACGCTACGCCGGATCGGACAATTTTCTGCATCGCAAGGTGGACGGCTATGACGCCCCGGCCTGCATCCTCACCGAGCAGGCGGCAAAGGCACTGTCCGCCGTCCAGAAAGCGATCGCCGCCAAAGGCCTGACCCTGATGTTGTTCGATTGCTACCGCCCTGCCCGCGCCGTCGCCGACATGAATGAATGGACGCGCGATGGCGGGTCGCCCGATCCACAATGGTATCCGAAGGTCAGGCGCAGTGAGCTGATCGCCAAGGGTTATGTCGGAGAACTATCGACCCATTCACGTGGCTCGACCGTCGATGTCGCCGTCGCCCGGACGGACCGCAGGTCCAGCCCGAACCAGGCCTGCGGCGCGGGCGATGCCGACACGCTCGATTTCGGCACCGGCTTCGACTGCTTTGATCCGATGAGCGAAACCGCCCACCGAGGCCTTGCCAGTGAAGTGGCGGCAAACCGCAAGATGCTTGTCGACGCCATGCGCGCCGGCGGCTTCAAGAACTATGCAAGGGAATGGTGGCACTTCACGCTGAAAAGCGAACCGTTCGCCAGACAGCGTTTCGACTTTCCCATCACCGCCGATTGATGCACCGGACCAAATTCCGCACCTTGCCTCGGCACCGCCCCTTGCTAGATAGGCTGAGTGGCCGGGTCATGGATTCTTCCTTTGGCCTCAAGAGGAAAATATTTCTCCTAACGGCGAAATGGCGTCGAACATTTTCTCAAGAGGGGCAAAAAAGGCAACATTGAATGCATCTAATTTCTACCAATTCGGTAGATTTGGCGCGGGTTCAACGGAGGCAGAAATGACCAAACCTCATTTCAGGAAACTGCTCGGCGCACTGGTCGCCACATCTGTCCAGTTCGGCACGCTCGGTTTCGCGTTTGCCGATACCACCATTCTCAACGTGTCCTACGATCCGACACGCGAGCTCTACAAGGCCTATGACGAAGCTTTCGTCGCGCATTGGAAGGCCGAGACCGGAGAGACCGTCACCGTCCAGCAGTCGCATGGCGGATCGGGCGCCCAGGCCCGCGCCGTGATCGATGGCCTCGATGCCGATGTGGTGACGCTGGCACTTGAAGGCGACATCAACGCCATCGTCTCGAAGGCGAAGAAGATCAATCCGGACTGGCGCACCAAATTCGAAAACAATTCAGCGCCTTACACCTCGACCATCATCTTCCTCGTCCGCAAGGGCAATCCCAAGGGCATTCACGACTGGAGCGACCTCGTCAAGGACGGTGTCCAGGTGATTACGCCCAATCCCAAAACCTCCGGCGGCGCGCGCTGGAACTATCTCGCCGCCTGGGCCTACGCCAACGCCAATGACGGCGGCGACGAGGCCAAGACCAAGGAGTTCGTCGGCAAGCTCTACGCCAATGCTCCGGTGCTCGACACCGGCGCGCGCGGCTCGACCGTGACCTTCGCGCAAAAGGGTCTTGGCGATGTGCTTATCGCCTGGGAAAACGAGGCCTATCTGGCGCTCGACGAGTTCGGTGCCGACAATTTCGACATCGTCTACCCGCCGACCTCCATCCTGGCAGAACCGCCGGTGGCGGTAGTCGACGCCAATGTCGATGCCAAGGGCACGCGCAAGGTCGCCGAAGCCTATCTGAGCTGGCTCTATTCCAAAGAAGCGCAGACGATCATCGCCAAGAACCATTATCGTCCTGCCAAGCCCGATCTGGTGCCGGCCGAGGACCTCGCCAAGCTGCCGCCGATCAAGCTCGTAACCATCGACGATCCACAGTTTGGTGGCTGGAAAAAAGCACAGCCTTATCATTTCGGCGATGGTGGTATATTCGACCAGATCTACAAGCCCCAGTAAGCAGTCGATATTCAGGACGACATGACCACAGCACCCGCCCAGGCGGGGTGGCGATTCAGGCAGCCGAGCGTCATTCCGGGTTTCGGATTGACGCTCGGCTTCTCGCTTGCCTACCTCACCCTCATCATCCTCATCCCGCTATCCGGGCTGCTCTGGCGCTCGGCCGCCCTTGGCTGGCCTGAATTCTGGGCGATCGCCACCGATCGCCGCACCATCAATGCGCTGAGAATCAGCTTCGGCACCGCCTTCGTCGCGGCTGCGGTCAACGTCGTCTTCGGCACGCTGGTCGCATGGGTGCTGGTGCGATACCGTTTCCCCGGCCGCCGCATCGTCGATGCCATGGTCGACCTGCCCTTCGCCCTGCCGACGGCTGTGGCCGGCATCGCGCTGACCACGCTCTACGCGCCGAACGGCTGGATCGGCAAATTGCTGATGCCGCTCGGCATCAAGGTCGCCTATACGCCGCTCGGTATTGTCATCGCGCTGATCTTCATCGGCCTGCCCTTCGTCGTGCGCACCGTGCAGCCGATCATGGAGGAGATCGACAAGGAAGTGGAGGAAGCCGCCGCCACGCTTGGCGCCAATCGCTTCCAGATCATCACCCGCATCCTGTTTCCGGGCCTGGCGCCGGCCATCGTCACCGGCTTCGCCCTCGCCTTCGCGCGTGGCGTCGGTGAATACGGCTCGGTCATCTTCATCGCCGGCAACTTGCCCTACAAATCAGAAATCGCACCCCTGCTGATCGTCATTCGGTTGGAGGAATACAATTATCCGGCGGCGACAGCGATCGCGGCGATCATGCTCGCTCTGTCGTTCATCATGCTTTTGGTCGTCAATCTCGCACAGTCATGGAGCCGCAAGCGCTATGGCTGACCCGGAGATCAAATCCTACGAACCGCATCATGAAAGCCAGTCGGCGGCGGTCACTGAAAGCCGCCCTGCGCGCCTTGCTCTGATGGCCGTCGCCTTCGCCTTCCTCGGCATTTTCCTGCTCTTGCCGCTGATCATCGTCTTCAACGAAGCCTTCGCCAAGGGCATCGGTGCCTACACCGAAGCGCTCGGCAGTGCCGACACGCGCTCGGCGATCCGGCTGACGCTGCTGGTGGCGGCGATCTCGGTGCCGCTCAACATCGTCTTCGGCATCTCCGCCGCCTGGGCGATCGCCAAGTTCGAGTTCAAGGGCAAGGCCTTCCTGACCACGCTGATCGACCTCCCCTTCTCGGTCTCGCCGGTCATATCGGGCCTCGTCTATGTGCTTCTGTTCGGCGCCCAGGGGCTGCTCGGCACATGGCTGAAAGCGCATGGCATCGTCATCCTGTTTGCCGTGCCGGGCATCGTGCTGGCCACAATCTTCGTCACCTTCCCCTTCGTCGCCCGCGAGTTGATCCCGCTGATGCAGGAACAAGGCAATGGCGACGAGGAGGCAGCGCTTTCGCTCGGCGCCAATGGCTGGCAGACCTTCTGGTACGTGACCTTGCCCAACGTCAAATGGGGGCTGCTCTACGGCGTGCTCCTGTGCAATGCGCGTGCCATGGGCGAGTTCGGCGCGGTATCGGTGGTGTCGGGCCACATACGCGGCCTGACCAACACCATGCCGCTGCATGTCGAAATCCTCTACAACGAGTACAACGCCGTCGGTGCCTTCGCCGTCGCTTCATTGCTTGCGGGCCTGGCGCTCGTCACGCTGGTCTTGAAAACACTTCTCGAGATGCGCTACGGCGCCGAGATCGCCGCGACACGCGGGCACTGACAAAGGGACCACTATGGAAGTTCGCGTTGCCAACGTGCGCAAGGAGTTTGACCAGTTTCCGGCGCTTCACGACGTGTCGCTCGACATCAAGTCGGGCGAACTGATCGCGTTGCTGGGACCGTCCGGTTCCGGCAAGACGACGCTGCTCAGGCTGATCGCCGGGCTGGAGCGGCCGACACGGGGAAAGATATTCTTCGGCGACGAGGACGCCTCGCACAAGTCCATCCAGGAGCGCAATGTCGGCTTTGTCTTCCAGCACTATGCGCTGTTCCGGCACATGACGGTGGCGGACAATATCGGCTTCGGCCTGAAGGTCCGGCACGGACCGTCGCGCCCGCCGGCGCAGGAGATCCGCCGTCGCGCCTCCGAGCTTCTGGACCTCGTCCAGCTTTCAGGGCTCGAAAAGCGCTATCCGGCGCAGCTCTCCGGCGGCCAGAGGCAGCGCGTGGCGCTGGCGCGCGCCATGGCGATCGAGCCCAAGGTGCTGCTGCTCGACGAGCCGTTCGGCGCGCTTGACGCGCAAGTGCGCCGGGAATTGCGCCGCTGGCTGCGCGAAATCCATGACGCCACCGGCCACACCACCGTCTTCGTCACCCACGAC
>NZ_RZRK01000167.1:0-9590 GCF_003997835.1 Mesorhizobium sp. M7A.F.Ca.CA.004.12.1.1 | reverse complement strand
GGTGACCGGAGCCTCGCCGGTCACCGAGACCAGCCGAAAATCGAACAGGGTCTCGCCGGAGATGCGGTTGGCGGCGCGCAGTGGATCGACGGCGGATGCCACGCACATGATCGACGAGCCGGAAAACACCAGCAGCGTCACCTTGAGCGGCAGACGCTCGGCACGAAAGATCGTCGGTTTTTCGCTTTTCGTCATGGAAGCTTCGTAAAACGCAAAACAGTTTCCGGCAAGTCGGGCATTGTTGTGGACTGTTCTTTCGGAGGAGAGTTCTATGCCGCTTGCGATGAACCGTGAGGTCTTCATTACCTGTGCCGTGACCGGGTCCGGCGGGTCGCAGGACCGCAGCCCTCATGTGCCGCGCTCGCCAAAGCAGATCGCCGATTCGGCCATCGACGCGGCCAAGGCTGGCGCCGCAATCGTGCACTGCCACGTCCGCGATCCCGAGACCGGCAAGCCCAGGCGCGATGTGCATCTCTACCGCGAAGTGACCGAGCGCATCCGCGAGGCCAATGTCGACGTCGTGCTGAACCTGACCGCCGGCATGGGCGGCGACATGGTGTTCGGATCGCCGGAAGCGCCGTTGCCGCTCAACGAAAAAGGCACCGACATGGGCGGCGCCACCAACCGCATGGAACATGTGCGCCAATGCCTGCCGGAAATCTGCACGCTCGACTGCGGCACCATGAATTTCGCCGAGGCCGACTATGTCATGACCAACACGCCAGGCATGCTGCGCGCCATGGGCGGCATGATGACGGCGCTTGGCGTCAAGCCGGAGATCGAGGCCTTCGACACTGGCCATTTGTGGTTCGCCAAGCAGCTGGTCGAGGAAAAGGTGCTCAACCCCGATGCGCTGGTGCAGCTCTGCATGGGCGTGCCGTGGGGGGCGCCGGACGACCTCAACACCTTCATGGCCATGGTCAACAATGTGCCGTCGACCTGGAACTGGTCGGCCTTTGCCATCGGCCGCAACCAGATGGCCTATGCTGCTGCGGCGGTGCTGGCCGGCGGCAATGTCCGCGTCGGGCTGGAAGACAATCTATGGCTCGACAAGGGCGTACTGGCGACCAATGCGCAGTTGGTCGAGCGCGCCGCCAGCATCGTCACCAATCTCGGCGCCAGGATTCTTGGGCCGGAAGAGGTACGGCAGAAGCTCAACCTCACCAAGCGGGCGCCGATCGCGGCATGAATTATTCGTCGGGAGGGTCGGCATGACTACCGTAAAATTCACCGCAATGAAGGATGGCGACCGGGACGACTACGAGTTCCTGACCGCGCATGAGATCGACTACGCGGCCAGGACCGGCGAGCGGCTGCTCGACGCGCTGGTGCAGCTCGACGCGGGCCTATCGGGCTACAAGATCACCCGGCTCGGCCATTCGCTGCAGGCGGCGACGCGTGCCTGGCGCGACGGCGCCGACACCGACTGGATCGCCTGCGCGCTACTGCACGACATCGGCGACATCTATGCGCCTTACAATCACGATGAATATGCCGCTTCGATCCTCAAACCCTTCGTGCGCGAACAATGCACTTGGGTGGTGGAGAAACATGGCGACTTCCAGCGGCTCTACTATGCCCATCACCTCGGCGGTAACCGCCATGCGCGCGACCGCTTTGCCGGCCACGCCTATTTCGACGATTGCGACCAGTTTTGCGAACGCTGGGACCAGTCCAGCTTCGACCCCGATTATGACACGCTGCCGATCGAATTCTTCCGGCCCTTCGTCCTCGAAGTCTTCGCCCGCAAGGCATACGACCCGTCCGTGATCCGCGCCGGCGAACGCGTGCCGCTCATAGATCCCACAACCGCCATGACCAGAACCGGAGCTTCCGCATGAGCATCATCAACAAGGCAGCCGCCATCGGTGGCGGCGTCATCGGCGCCGGCTGGGTGGCGCGGCTGCTGCTCAACGGCATCGACGTGTCGATCTTCGATCCCGATCCCGAGGCGTCGCGCAAGGTCGGCGAAGTGATGAAGGGCGCGCGCCGCGCCTACAAGCAGATGGTACCCGGCGGTTTGCCGAAAGAGGGCAAGCTGACCTTTGCCAAGACCATCGCCGAGGCAGTGGCCGATGCCGATTTCATTCAGGAAAGCGTGCCGGAACGGCTCGACCTCAAGCACCGGGTGCTCGCCGAGATCGATACCCACGCGCCGGCCAATGCGATTGTCGGTTCCTCGACCTCCGGCATCAAGCCAACCGACATGCAGGTGGCGATGAAGAAGCATCCGGAGCGGCTGGTCGTCGGCCATCCGTTCAACCCGGTCTATCTCCTGCCGCTGGTCGAGATCGTGGGCGGCGAGCAGACCTTTCCCGAGGCGATCGAGGTCGCCAAGGAGATGTATGCCTCGATCGGCATGAAGCCGGTCGTCATCCGCAAGGAGATCGAGGCCTTCGTCGGCGACCGCCTGCTCGAAGCGGCATGGCGCGAGGCGCTGTGGCTGATCAAGGACGGCATCTGCACGGTCGAGGAACTCGACGACATCATGCGCTATGGCTTCGGCCTGCGCTGGGCGCAGATGGGCATGTTCCAGGTCTATCGCGTCGCCGGTGGCGAGGCCGGCATGCGCCACTTCATGGCGCAGTTCGGGCCCTGCCTGAAATGGCCATGGACCAAGCTGATGGATGTGCCGGAGTTCAACGACGAACTGGTCGACCTGATCGCCACGCAGTCGGACGACCAGGCGCATGGGCTGTCGATCCGCGAGCTGGAAAAAATCCGCGACGACAATCTGGTCGCCATCATGGATGCGCTGTCGAAGCAGAACAAAGGCAAGGGCTGGGGCGCCGGCGCCCTGCACAAGGACTATACCAGGCAGCTGGCCAAGCTGGCGGCGAAGAAGCCCACGGCCTCCAAGGCTGCCGAGAAGGCCAAAGCCTTGAAACCGGTCAAGAAAGCCGAAAAGCCGAAGAAAAAGCCCGGCAAGAAGAAAGGCTGAGAGCATGGATTTCGGGCTGTCGGAGGAACAGAGGCTCATCGTCGAGACGACGCGTGCGTTCGTCGAGAACGAGCTTTACCCGCATGAGCGCGAGGTCGAGCGCACCGGCGTGCTGCGCCGCGACCTGATCGAGGAGATCAAGGTCAAGGCGATCGAAGCCGGGCTCTATGCCGCCAACATGCCGGCCGATGTCGGCGGTGCTGGCCTCGATACGGTGACTTGGCTGCTCTACGAAAAGGAGCTTGGCCGCGCCAATTACGCGCTGCACTGGACCTGCGTGGCGCGGCCCTCCAACATCCTTTTGGCCGGCACGCCGGAGCAGCGCGAAAAGTACCTGTTCCCCTGCATCCGCGGCGAGAAATGGGACTGTCTGGCGATGACCGAGCCGGGCGCAGGCTCCGATTTGCGCGGCATGAAGGCGACGGCGGTACAGGACGGCGACGACTGGGTACTCAACGGCACCAAGCATTTTATCTCCCACGCCGACCTCGCCGACTTTGCCATCGTTTTCATGGCTTCCGGCGAAGAGGATTCGCCGCGCGGCAAACGCAAGAAGATCACCGCATTCTTCGTCGACAAAGGGACGAAGGGCTTCACCGTCCGCGATGGCTACCGCAACGTCTCGCATCGCGGCTACACCAACGCCATCCTCGAATTCGACGATTGCCGGCTTCCCGCCGCCCAAGTGTTGGGCGAAGTCCACAAGGGGTTCGACGTCGCCAATTCATGGCTCGGCGCCACCCGGCTGCAGGTCGGCGCCACCTGCCTCGGCCGCGCCGAGCGGGCGCTTGGCCATGCCATCGAGTATGCCGCGCAGCGCCAGCAGTTCGGCCAGCAGATCGGCAAGTTCCAGGGCGTGTCGTTCAAGCTTGCCGACATGGCGACCGAATTGAAGGCCGCCGACCTGATGGTGTTCGAAGCCGGCTGGAAGTACGATCAGGGCACTGTCACCGATCAGGACATGGCCATGGCCAAGCTGAAGGCCACCGAGATGCTTGCATACGTTGCCGATGAGGCGATCCAGATTCATGGCGGCATGGGACTGATGGACGATTTGCCACTGGAGCGCATCTGGCGCGACGCGCGCGTCGAGCGCATCTGGGAAGGCACGTCAGAGATCCAGCGCCACATTATTTCAAGGGCGCTGCTGCGTCCGTTCGGGGCATAACATATGCATAAACTTGAGCGTCTCCTGCGGCCGAAATCGATCGCCGTCTTCGGCGGTGCGCAGGCCGCGGCCGTCGTCGCGCAATCGATCAAGATGGGCTTTGCCGGCGAGATCTGGCCGGTGCATCCGACCAAGGACGAGGTCGCGGGCCGCAAGGCCTATCGTTCGGTCGCCGATTTGCCTGACGCGCCGGACGCCGCCTTTGTCGGCGTCAACCGGCATTTGACCATCGAGGTGATCAAGGCGCTGGCCGAGCGCGGCGCCGGCGGCGCCGTCTGCTTTGCCGCCGGCTTCCTTGAGACCGAGGCCTACGACGACGACGGCGAGCGGCTGCAGGCCGAGCTGGTTGCGGCAGCCGGCTCGATGCCGATCATCGGGCCGAATTGCTACGGCCTGATCAATTATGCCGACGGCGCGCTGCTGTGGCCCGACCAGCATGGCGGCATAAGACTGGCCGAGGGCGGCAAGGGCGTCGCCATCATCACCCAGTCCTCCAACATCGCCATCAACATGACGATGCAAAGGCGCGGCCTGCCGATCGCTTTCCTGATGACCGCCGGAAACCAGGCGCAGACCGGGCTGTCCGAAATGGCGCTTGGCCTGATCGAGGACGAGCGGGTCACGTCGCTCGGCCTGCACATCGAGGCTTTCGATTCGGTAGCCGGCTTCGAGCGGCTGGCAGCACGGGCGCGCGAGCTGAAAAAGCCGATCATCGCCATGAAGGTCGGCCGTTCCGAACAGGCCAGGCAGGCGACCGTCTCGCATACCGCGTCGCTGGCCGGCTCGGATGCGGCCTCGGGTGCGTTCCTGCGGCGGCTCGGCATTGCGCGTGTCGATTCGATTCCCGCCTTCATCGAAGCGCTGAAGCTGCTGCACATCACCGGACCTTTGCCCGGCTATAGGCTGTCGTCGATGAGCTGCTCCGGCGGCGAGGCCTCTGTCATGGCCGACAGCGCCGAAGGGCGCTGGGTCAATTTCCCTGTGCTGACCGACAGCCACCGCGCCCATGTCAAATCGACGCTCGGGCCGCTGGTCGCGGTCGCCAATCCCTTGGACTATCACACCTTCATCTGGAACAACGAGCCGGCGATGACCGCCACCTTCACCGCAATGGTGTCGGGCGGCTTCGACCTCAACATGCTGGTGCTGGATTTTCCGCGACCTGATCGTTGTTCGGTCACCGATTGGTGGGCGACGCTGCGCGCCTTCGAATCGGCGCTGAAGACCAACAAGGCGCATGGCGCGATCGTCTCGTCGCTGCCGGAAAACCTGCCGGAGGAGTACACCGCCGAACTGATGGCGCGCGGCATGGTGCCGTTGTTCGGCATTTCGGAAGCCATGGATGCCGCCGGGGCGGCGGCCTTCATCGGCTGGGCTTGGGCCGAACCGCAGGCGCAGCCGATCGACACTTCTGCTGCCGGTGCGCCTGGTGGCGACCATGTCACGCCCGACGAGGCCGAAGCAAAATCGCGGCTGATCAAGGCCGGCCTGCCGGTGCCGAAAGGCGAACGGGCCGCCAATGCGGTCGAGGCGGTGATTTCGTCGATGGCGCTCGGCTTTCCCGTCGCACTGAAGGCGCTCGGCGTCAGCCACAAATCCGAAGTTGGCGCCGTCAGGCTCAACCTCAGGGATGCCGAATCCGTCAGCACCGCGGCGCATGACCTCTTGCCGCTCGGCACCGGGCTCTATGTCGAGCGCATGGTGCGCGACGGTGTCGCCGAGCTCATCGTCGGCTTCACCCGCGACCCGATGTTCGGTGCGGTGATGACCTTGGGCACCGGCGGCGTGCTGGTCGAATTGTTGCGCGACAGCGTCACGCTGATGCTGCCGGCGACGCGCGACGATATCGAGGCGGCGCTGCGCGGCCTGAAACTGTTCCCGCTGCTCGAGGGCTATCGCGGCCGGCCAAAAGCCGATGTCGCGGCTGCCATCGATGCCATTTCGGGCATTGCCGCCTTCGTGCAGCAGAATGCCGGTGAGATCGAGGAACTCGACATCAACCCGCTGATCGTCTGCAGCGAAGGCAAGGGCGCCTGGATCGCCGACGCACTGCTGGTGCTGGGAGAGAACAAGAATGTCTGACGTCATTTCGACCCGCCGCGAGGGCACCATCCTCGAGGTCACCCTCGACCGGCCCAAAGCCAACGCCATCGACCTGAAGACCTCTCGGCTGATGGGTGAGACCTTCAAGGCATTCCGAGACGATCCGGAATTGCGCGTCGCCATCGTCAAGACCGCCGGCGACAAGTTCTTCTGTGCCGGCTGGGACCTCAAAGCCGCTGCCGGCGGCGATGCCGTCGATGGCGACTATGGCGTCGGCGGCTTTGCCGGGCTGCAAGAATTGCGCGACCTCAACAAGCCGGTGATCGCTTGCGTCAACGGCATGGCGGTCGGCGGCGGCTTCGAGCTGGCGCTGTCCTGCGACCTCATCTATGCCTCCGATCATTCCTCCTTCGCGCTCCCCGAAATCCGCGCCGGCACGCTGGCCGACGCGGCAACGATCAAACTGCCGAAGCGCATCCCCTACCATGTCGCCATGGACCTTCTGCTGACCGGCCGCTGGATGGATGTGGCCGAGGCGCATCGCTGGGGCCTGGTCAACGAAGTGCTGCCCAAGGAGAAGCTCGAGGACCGTGTCTGGGAGATCGCCCGGCTGCTCGCAGGCGGCCCGCCGCTGGTCTTTGCAGCGATCAAGGAGACCGCGCGTGTGGCCGAGGCGCTGACCTTCCAGGACGCCATGAACAAGGTGACCCGCCGCCAGCTGCCGACGGTCGATGCCCTCTACGGCTCCGAGGATGGCATGGAGGGTTTTCGCGCTTTTGCGGAGAAGCGTGAGCCGGTTTGGAAGGGGAAGTAGTGGATACCGCCGGAACGATGGCGCTTACCCCCCTCTGGCCTGCCGGCCATCTCCCCCTCAAGGGGGGAGATTGGCAGCTTCGATCTCTGCACTCTTCTTGCGACGCAGAAGGTTGGCGAAAGTTTTCGCAACATCCGATCTCCCCCCTTGAGGGGGAGATGTCCGGCAGGACAGAGGGGGGCGCCCTGGCTCAGCCTTGGGCGCCTTTCCAGCACCCATGACCGATTACAAAACCCTCATCGACGCCGAGACCTGGGCGTTCATAGAGCGGACCAATTCTTACTATCCGCCCGACACGATCGACTACACGATCGCGCAGCAGCGCGGGATCTATGACCGCATGTGCCGCGAATTCTTTGCCGGCTATCCCGAAGGCGTGGCGGTCGAAACCTCAGCCATTGCGACGCCCACGCACGACATCCCGATCCGCACCTACCGAAGCACACACAAAGCTGCGGTGACGGTGCTCTATGTCCATGGCGGCGGCTTCATCCTCGGTGGGCTGGACAGCCACGACGATGTCTGCGCCGAGCTCTGTGCCCGCACCGGCTATGAGGTGGTCTCGGTCGATTATCGGCTGGCGCCGGAGCATCTGCATCCGGCGGCCTTCGACGATGCGATGAGCGCCTTCGAATGGGCCGCCGCCAATCGCGATCATTCTATCGTGCTGTGCGGCGACAGCGCCGGCGGCAATCTCTGCGCCGCCGTCAGTCACGCCACGCGTGACCGTTCGAAAAGGCCGTTTGGCCAGGTGCTGATCTATCCCGGCCTCGGCGGAGACCGCGCGAAAGGCTCCTATGTCAAGCACGCCGAAGCGCCGATGCTGACCGTGCGCGATCTCGAATTCTACAAGCACATCCGCACCAGCGGCGTGGATAGGACCGGGGACATCACGCTGTCGCCGCTCGCCGACACCGACTTCTCCAACCTGCCGCCGACAGTACTGATCACCGCCGAGTGCGACCCGCTGTCGTCGGATGGCGAGAGCTATCACGACCTGGTCGTGGCGGCGGGCGGACGCGCAACCTGGTTCGAGGAAACGGGGCTGGTGCATGGTTATCTCCGAGGCCGGCACACGGTCGGCCGCGCCCGCGCAAGCTTCACCCGGATCGTCGATGCGGTGACCGCGCTTGGACAGGGCGATTGGCGCTGGTGATCGCGGCTGGACTCTGAGGACCGACCGGCCCCGGCTCATCCCACCGAAGCGGCCGCCGCACGACCGGCGCTGCGGCCGGAAAAGATGCAGCCGCCGAGGAAGGTGCCCTCAAGCGCCGCATAACCATGCACACCGCCGCCGCCAAAACCGGCGGCTTCGCCGACGGCGTAGAGTCCCGCAACAGGCTGGCCATCGGCACCCAGCACGCGGCTGTCGAGATCGGTCTGCAGGCCGCCCAGCGTCTTGCGGGTCAGGATGTTGAGGCGCACCGCTATCAGCGGGCCGTTTGCCGGATCGAGCATCTTGTGCGGCTTGGCCGTGCGGATCAGCCGGTCGCCGAGATAGGCGCGCGCCCCGCGCAGAGCGGTGATTTGCATGTCCTTGGAGAACGGGTTGTTGAGCTGCCGGTCGCGGGCGCGCATTTCGCGCTCGACCTGGGCTACCTCAAGAAGCGGCTCGCCGCCGGCCAGCGCGTTCATGCGCGCGACCAGCGTCGGCAAGTCGGCCTCGACGATGAAATCCTCGCCCTTCTCCATGAACGCCTTGACCGGGCCCGGAATGCCCGATGTGGCGCGGCCGAGCACCTGGCGCCAGCTCTTGCCGGTCAAATCGGGGTTCTGCTCGGAGCCCGACAGCGCGAACTCCTTCTGGATGATCTTTTTGGTCAGGATGAACCAGGAATAATCGAAGCCGGTGCTCATGATGTGGGAGAGCGTGCCCAGCGTGTCGAAACCGGGATAGAGCGGCATCGGCAGGCGCTTGCCGCGCGCATCGAGCCACAGCGATGACGGGCCGGGCAGGATGCGGATCGCATGATCGGTCCAGACCGGCGCCCAATTCTTGATGCCCTCGACATAGTGCCACATGCGGTCACGGTTGATGATCGAACCGCCGGCCCGTTCCGTGATCGCCAGCATGCGGCCGTCGACATGATCGGGCACGCCGGTGATCATGCGCTTCGGTGCGGCGCCCAGCCGTTTGGGCCAATTCTCCCGCACCAGTTGATGGTTGGCGCCGATGCCGCCGGAGGCGACGATCACCGCTTGCGCGTGAAGCTCGAAATCGCCTGATATTTCGCGCGAACTCTTGTGGCCGCGCTCGACATCGCTGGGCTGCAGGATGTCGCCACGCACACCTGTCACAACAGCACCCGTCCGCGTCAGTTCATTGACGCGGTGGCGGAATTTGAAACTGATCAATCCGCGCTTTTGGGCCTCGCGCACGCGCTGGGCGAACGGTTCGAGCACACCGGGGCCGGTGCCCCAGGTAATGTGAAAGCGCGGCACCGAATTGCCGTGGCCGATTGCATTGCCGCCGCCCCGCTCGGCCCAGCCGACCACAGGAAAGAATTTCAGGCCGCGCTGCATCAGCCAGGAGCGTTTCTCGCCGGCGGCGAAACCGACATAGGCTTCCGCCCATTTGCGCGGCCAGAAATCCTCCGGCCGATCGAAAGCCGCGGTGCCCAGCC
>NZ_RZRK01000166.1:0-9603 GCF_003997835.1 Mesorhizobium sp. M7A.F.Ca.CA.004.12.1.1 | reverse complement strand
GCGGTCGACGCCGAACTCGGCCTGCACCGCAGGCAGCACGACGACGACAGCCCACATGCCCACGGCGCCGATCGTCGCCAGCAGCATCGAGATGGCAAGCCGCATCCAGGCATAGGAGCTGTCGATGCCGGGGCCGGGCTGGATGCTGTCGGTTCGGGTCAAGGCGTTTCCTGTCGGCGGTCTCGGAGATCGGCTGCCGTTTGCGCCACTATCGGCGCATTCTCAGGCCGCAGCAGCGCCACAGCGGGCAAATCCGTGGCTCCAGAGCCAGGCCGGAACCGATGCCGATGTGCAGAGTTTTCCCGGCAACCCACCCTGCAAAGGAGTCCAGCGATGACCGCCACCAGGAAAAAATGGTCGGCCGAGGTGACCGAGCACAGCAACGCAATGGATCTTGAGGATCACGTCTTCGAATCCGACGACGCCAGGAAGATCGCCGGCTCGCTGAAACGATCCGCCGAACACAGCCACAGGCGCAAGGCCGAGCCTTTCCAATCCGCCATGTCGATGCTGAATTTTTACATCAACCGCGCCGGCAAGAACTTGCCTGCCGCGCGCAAAAAAGTGCTTGAGGACGCCAAGGACGAACTGCGCAGCGCCTTCGGACGTGACAAGGATGATTAGCGGCGGCCGGCCCTACCGGGCGCGGATGACGCCGTCTGTGTTGGCGAGCAGTTTGCGCACTGCATTGCGCGCGGCGTCGGGGCGCTGCAAGCGGATGTTCTTCTCGATCGCCTCGTGCAGCTTCTGCGCGTGGTTGAGATCGTCGATCTCCCGCGTCGTATAGGCAAAGAGGTGATCGAACGCGGACTCGATCAGTACGCCGAGCGGCACCAGAAGGTCATTGCCCGAAGCCCGCAGGATGGCAAGATGGAAGCGCGTGTCGGCACGGGTCCGCTCCTGCAGGCTCGTCGCCTCTCCCATCTCCCGGCAGGCCAGGCTGATCTCGGCCATCTGCTCGTCGGTTCTTCGCATGGCGGCAAACGCGGTCGCTTCCGGCTCGATGATGTGGCGGAATTCCTGCACCGTCTTGAGGAACACTTCGCGATCCGGCGACGTCGCGTACCAGGCAAGCACATCGCGATCGAGCAGGTTCCAGCGTTCCTTCGGCTCGACCCAGCTGCCGATCTTGGGACGTGAGGCCAAAAGGCTCTTGGCCATCAGCATCTTGATGGCTTCGCGCACCGCCGAGCGGCTGACGCTGAAGGTCTCCGACCATTTCGCTTCATTGGGCAGGATGGTGCCGGGCGGATAGTCGCCGCGCACGATCCTGAGGCCGATTTCGCTGGCCAGCGAGGCGTGGACGCTGGAGCCTGGGATACGCGCGGCGTCGGCGCGGCGAACGCCGCCCGGACGGTCCCCGGAGACCGCCTTCCCCAACGATTTTTCCTTGTTCGGCTTCGCGTCCCGCATGGGTTCCAGAAAGTCCGTATTAAGCAGGCTGTCAAGCGCGGCAAGCGGCTTGCACCGCAAAGCCGCCCGCTGTGCACAGATCAGCCCCGATTGCTTCGCGGATCAGTCCTGCTTGACGTATTTGCGCCAGCTATGCTCCGGGCGGAAGCCCAGCACGTCGCGCGCCTTGCGGTTGGAGAGCAGCGTCTCGTATTCGCCGAGTTCGGCCTTGACCGTCACGCCGGGGTAGAACCGCTTCAGGAGTTCGGCAGTCGGCAGGTCGGACGAGGTGTCGTCATTGGCCGCGTTGAACACCTGATAGCCGAGCCCGTCCTTCTCGATGGCGCGCAGCGTGATCTGGCCAAGGTCGCGCGCGTCGACATAGCTCCAGGCGATGCGCTTGCGGAAACCCGGATCGGCGAACCATTTCGGAAACAGCGAATATTCGTGCGGCTCGATGACGTTGCCGATGCGCAGGGCGTAGATGTCGGTGCCGTTGCGTTGCGCAAAGGCCCGCGCCGTTTTCTCGTTGACGACCTTGGACAAAGCATAGCTGTCCATCGGATCGACATCATACTCCTCGTCGAGCGGGAAATATTTGGGATCGCGCGGCTCGTTGGCGAACACAAGCCCATAAGTCGTCTCGCTGGAGGCGATGATAATTTTGCGGATACCGAGCTTAACCGCCGCCTCGATGACATTGTAGGTGCCGAGCGCATTGATGCGGAACACCTCGTTGTCGGTGGTGATCATGATGCGCGGGATGGCGGCGAAATGCACCACCGCATCGACCGGCTGCGGGCGCAGCGAGGGGTCGAATTCATGCAGGCCCATATAGCTCGACAGTGCGTTGAACACCTGCCCGCTGTCGGTGATGTCGGTAATCAGCGTGCGCACCTTGGGATTGTCGAGCGGCTTGGTGTCGATGTTGAGCACCTGGCAGCCTTGCTCGACCAGATATTGGACGACATGGCGTCCGGCCTTGCCGCTGCCGCCGGTGAACATGATCCGCTTCGTCATTTTGCTCTCCACATCCTCAGGAATTTATGTGTATTGTCAGACAATATCGCCATCCGCAACCACCCTCGCCTGCAAAACGGCAGTGCCTGACATCAATCATTGCAACAGGACTTGAAGACATGAACACGACTGCCGCGAGCGAAAAGATCGGCTTCATCGGGCTTGGCCTGATGGGCCACGGGATCGCCAAGAACATCGTCGACAAGGGCTACAGCCTGACCTTCCTCGGCCGCAAGAACCGCAAACCGGCGGAAGACCTGCTTGGCCGCGGCGCCACGGAAGCATCGACCTCGCGCGATGTGGCGGCGGCATCTGATATCGTCTTCATCTGCGTCACCGGTTCGCGCGAGGTCGAAGCCATCATTCGCGGCCCCGGCGGCCTCAAGGAGGGCTTGAAAAAGGGCTCGGTCGTCGTCGACTGCTCGACCTCCGATCCGGTCTCGGCGGTGGCGCTGGCAGAGGAACTCAAGGCGCTCGGCATCGATTTTGTCGACGCGCCGCTCAGCCGCACGCCGAAGGAAGCCTGGGAAGGCACGCTCGACGCGATGGTCGGCGCGCCGGACGCCCTCTTTGCCAGGGTGAAGCCGGTGATCGAAACCTGGGCCGGCCGCATCGTCCATATCGGCGACACCGGCGACGGCCATCGCATGAAGCTGCTCAACAATTTCATCTCGCTCGGCTACGCCGCGATCTATTCCGAGGCGCTGGCGCTGGCTGAGAAGGTCGGCATCTCGCCGCCGCGCTTCGACAGCGTTATTCGCAATGGCCGCATGGATTGCGGCTTCTACCAGACCTTCATGCGCTGGACGCTCGAAGGTGACCGCGACGCGCACAAATTCACCATCGCCAATGCCTTCAAGGACCTGACCTATCTGGAATCGATGGCGGGTGCGGCCGGTATTGCCAATCCGCTCGGCAACGCCACCAAGAACTCCTTCGCCGGTGCCCATGCAACCGGGCCGGCCGAGCAATTCGTGCCGATGCTGGCTACGCATATCGCTGGGGTGAACGGTGTCGACCTGATGCCGATGAAGGATGGGAAGAAGCAGACCATTTGACCGATTACCCAAGGCTGGCGCCGATCACCGCCTCCACCGCCCTATCCCATCGTCGGTATCTGCAAGCAGCTTGTGCACGGCGTTGCGCGCGGCGGCTGGGCGCTGCAGGCGGATGTTCCTTTCGATCGCCTCATGCAGCTTCTGCGCCTGGCGCTGATCGGCGACCTGCTGCGTCGTGAATGCGAAGAGATGGTCGAGCGCCGACTCGATCAGCACGCCGAGCGGCACCAGAAGGTCGTTGCCGGAAGCGCGCAGGATGGCCAGATGAAAGCGCGTGTCGGCGCGGATACGCTCCTGCAGGCTCAAGGCCTCGCCCATTTCGCGGCAGGCCTGGCTGATTTCCGCCATTTGCTCGTCGCTGCGCCGCATGGCGGCAAAGGCCGACGCTTCCGGCTCGATGATATGACGAAACTCCTGCACGGTTCGCAGGAACGCCTCGCGGTCGGGCGCCGTCGCGTACCAGGCCAGAACGTCGCGGTCGAGCAGGTTCCAGCGCTCCCTCGGCTCGACCCAGCTGCCGATCTTGGGGCGTGAGGCCAACAGGCTTTTCGCCATCAGCATCTTGATGGCTTCGCGCACCGCCGAACGGCTGACATTGAATATCTCGGCCCATCTGGACTCGTTGGGCAGGATGGTACCGGGCGGATAGTCGCCACGCACGATCCGCAGGCCAATCTCGCCGGCCAGCGAAACATGGACGCTCGCTCCCGCAAAATGCGCGGCACCGGCCTTGCGCATGACAGCCGGGCTGCGGCTGGCTTGTGGCTTGGCCGGGTCGGTTCGCTTGCTTGATTTCTCGTCCGGCATCCACGTTCCAATGCGTCGACCGTCTGTCGTCCGGACTGGTCCGAACCGCACGGGCGCCGATCTCGTTGCCGAAAAACCCAGATCACGGACGCGGCAAAGCCGGAGCCGGTTGCCCCAACCATTGCGTCCGTTCGGGAATTATCGCTTCCGTTCAGGAATGACGGGGCGCCCGCAACCGGGCGCCCCGTCATCGAGAACCTACTTCTGGATGCAGGTGTCGACCGTATCCTTGGTGCATTCGTCGAGGCCGGTGAACACCGGATCGGCGACGGGCTTGCCTTCGATCAGGTCGATCATCACCGACGGTGCCTTGTAGCCCATTTCGAATGGACGCTGACCGACAAGAGCAGTCACAAGGCCGTCACGCGCGATCGCCACTTCGTCGCCAATCGTGTCGGCGGCGCCGATGACGAAGTCGTTGCTGGCGATCCGGTCCTTGAGCGGTCCGAACAGATCGCGATAGGGCTGCGGCGCGCCGAACAGCGGCCAGCCGCCCATGATGCCGAAAGCGTCCAGCTTGGGGTTGGCGGCGAGGATGTCGGTCATCGCCTGCACGCCCTTGGCGCCATCGTCATTGGTGAACACCGGGCAGCCGGGAACTTCGGTCCAGCCACCTTCACCGGCAAGTGCCGCAAGGCCTTCCTTGCCCGACAGTGCGTCACGCATGCCTTGCGCACGGCGCAGGATGTTGTCGGCTGCCGGGTTGCCTTCGATGGTGCAGATCGTGCCGCCATTCGGCTTGCCCTTCTTGATGTACTCGCCGATCTTCTTGCCCATCAGGTAATTGTCGGTACCGAGATAGGTCTTGCGAAGACCTGCGTCTTCCTTGCTGAGATCGGCATCGACCGTCATGATCGGGATCGTCGGATTGGCGCTCTTGATCGTCTGCGCGATCAGCGGCGCGTTGGACGGCGAGATCGCCATCGCCACCGTGTCGGCCTTGCTCAGCATGTCCTGGACGATCTGCGCCTCGCCGGCCTCGTCCGAAGTCGACGCCGGACCGGTGTAGAAGCATTCATACTCCGAGCTGGCGTTTTCCTTGTTCCATTTCTCGCAGCCCTGGTGGATGGCCTCGAAGAACGGATTGTCGAGACCTTTCACGACAATGACGAGCTGTTTCTTGGCCAAAGCCGGCCCGGCACCCAACGCCATTGCGGCGACGGCGGCGAGCAAAAGTGTCTTCCTCATGTCAGTCCTCCCTTGAAACAAACGGACACGGCGTGCCCGCCATACAGATCGACCGGATGCGTGATGACCGAGGGTCGTTTCGAGCGCTCGTGTCGCCAGGACAGATCGATAAGCATTTCCAGATTCGGCTTCAGATCAGCTCACACACAGGTGTCGCCGGATGCTGGGCCGTCAAACCTCCGCCGATTCCGGCCGGCGAACCGCCAGCGGGGATCGGCATAATCTCCTCCGACGCTTAGCTAATATCGGCTTGGCGCCAACGTCAATGCTATTTGTCCTACAAAACGGATTTTTAAAATAGTCCTGGCCCAATTCGTCCGACAATTGATTGACGTGCGCCGGCTTTTGCGTAAAAGAACGCTAACGCCGTCTTCGGGAGGAGCCGGGGAGAGCGAGGCCTAAGCAGCGTCGGCATCCACGCCGGGAACAGCGGCAGGTCGCAAATCACGGGGAGGCAAAGGCTGGTGGCGGTTCTCGAACTCACCAACATCTCTAGGCATTTCGGCGCCATCCAGGCTGTCAACGACGTTTCGCTGTCGATCGAGCCCGGACAGGTGGTCGGCCTCATGGGTGACAACGGCGCCGGCAAGTCGACGCTGGTCAAGATGATCGCCGGCAATTTCCGCCCGAGCCATGGCACCATGCACATGGACGGCAAGGAATTGATCCTGCACAAGCCGGCGGAAGCCCGCCAGCACGGCATCGAGATCGTCCACCAGGACCTTGCGCTCTGCAACAATCTGACTGCCGCCGCCAACGTCTATCTCGGCCGCGAGCTGCGGCGCGGCGTCGGGCCGTTCCGCATCCTCGACTATGCCTCGATGTACAAGCGTGCCGGCCAGCTCTTTGCCGAATTGAAGTCCGAAACCCGTCCGCGCGACCTCGTCAAGCAGATGTCGGGTGGCCAGCGCCAGGCGGTGGCGATCGCCCGCACCATGCTGTCGCAGGCCAAGATCGTGCTGATGGACGAACCGACGGCGGCGATCTCGGTGCGCCAGGTCGCCGAAGTGCTGAACCTGATCCGCCATTTGCGCGATCAGGGCATCGCCGTCGTGCTGATCAGCCACCGAATGCCTGACGTCTTCACCGTCGCCGACCGCGTCATCGTCATGCGGCGCGGCCGCAAGGTCGCCGACAAGACGATTGCGTCGAGCTCGCCCGAGGAAGTCACCGGGCTGATCACCGGCGCCATCGAACAGGTTTGATTTCAGCGAATTTCACCACGCAGCAGATGAAGGTCGACGATGGCACTGACAATTGACCAGCCGATCGAACACAAGCAGCAATCCTTGGCCGCGAGAGTGTTTGCCAGCCAGACCTTCTGGGTGGTGATCGCGGTCATCCTTGCCTGCGTGTTCCTATCGTTTGCCACCGACGCCTTCGCCACCTCGAAGAACCTCTACAACATCACCCGCAACATCACCTTCGTCGCCATTATCGCGCTCGGCATGACTTTCGTCATCATCACCGGCGGCATCGACCTGTCGGTTGGCTCGGTACTATGCCTGTCGTCAATGGTGCTGGCCGTCACCATGCATGCCGGCTACTCGATCGAGGTCGGCATCCTGGCCTCCATTGCCACCGCGCTCGCCATTGGCGCCTTCAACGGCGTGCTGATCGCCTATCTCGGCTTTCCACCCTTTGTGGTGACGCTCGGCATGCTGTCGATCGCCCGCAGCCTCGCCATGGTCGCCTCCAACAACACCGTCGTCTTCCAGTTCGGGCCGGACCACGCCAAGCTTCTGTCATTGGGCGGCGGCGCCTGGGTGTTCGGCATCGCCAATCCGGTGCTTTACATGATCCTTCTGGCGCTGATCACCGGCTTTATCCTGCGCTGGACGAAGTTCGGCCGCCACATCTTTGCCATTGGCGGCAACGAGCACGCGGCAACGCTGACCGGCGTTCCGGTGCGCCAGATCAAGGTTGCCGTCTACATGATCTCGGCGCTGTCGGCCGGCATTGCCGGCATCATCCAGACCGGCTGGCTGGGCGCCGTCACCACCAATCTCGGCACCGGCATGGAGCTGCAGGTAATCGCCGCAACCGTCATCGGCGGCGCCAATCTGGCTGGCGGCGTCGGCACCGCCTTTGGCGCCATCGTCGGTGCGGCCCTGATCGAGGTGATCCGCAACAGTCTCGGCCTGCTCGGCATCAATGCCTTCTGGCAAGGCGTGTTCATCGGCGGCGCCATCCTGCTGGCGGTGCTGTTCGACCGCATCCGCAATTTCCGCCGCAGTGACTAGAACCATGATCCCGAAAAGTGGAAACCGGTTTTCTCGGACAAACGGAACCGTTTGTCCGGAGATCATGGTCAAACAAAAGACGGTTTGATGGCCAACTCCCTGTTCAGCCTCGAGGGGCGGCTGGCGCTGGTGACTGGCTCCGGCCAGGGCATCGGCTTCGCGCTGGCTCGGGGCATGGCTGAACATGGGGCAAGCGTGGTGCTGAACGGCCGCGACGCCGCCAGGATCGGCGGTGCCGTCGAAAAGCTGCGCAATGCCGGCTTCAAGGCGCACACCTCGACCTTCGACGTCACCGATTTTCAGGCGGTCAACGAGGACATTGCCCGCATCGAGGCCGAGATCGGCGCCATCGACATCCTCATCAACAATGCCGGCGTGCAGTTCCGCGCCCCGCTCGAGGACTTTCCCGAGGAGCAATGGGAGCGCCTGTTCAAGACCAATGTGTCGGGCGCCTTCCATGTCGGCAAGGCGGTCGCCCGCCACATGATCCCGCGCGGCAAGGGCAAGATCATCAACATCGGCTCGGTGCAGAGCGAACTGGCAAGGCCGAACATCGCACCATACACCGCGACCAAGGGCGCGATCCGCAACCTCACAAGGGGTATGTGCGCCGACTGGGCCAAACACGGCCTGCAGATCAATGCGATCGCGCCCGGCTATTTCCGCACCGAGATGAACCAGGCGCTGGTCGACAATCCGGAATTTTCCGCCTGGCTGGAAAAGCGCACGCCCGCCGGACGCTGGGGCGCTGTCGACGAGCTGATCGGCGCCGCCGTGTTCCTTGCGTCCGACGCATCGTCTTTCGTCAACGGCCATACACTGTATGTCGATGGCGGCATGACGGCTTCGGTTTGAGGGGCGTTCTTCCCTTGTGGGAGGAGAGGAAACCTATCGCTCAGTCTGAAAATCCGGCCGCATCGGCCGTCATTCGCCCTCGCCGCCCCCGCGCGTCTTGACGCGGCCCCGAACTCAGCCGCACAATCCCTGTTGCAGACGAAGGGAGGCCAGTCGTCTGCGGGAGGATATACCCATGACGGAAGCGATCAGGCTCTACTGGGGCCGGTTCGGACATGTATCTATCCTGAATGTCGCAAGCGACTTCGTCACCCATGCCCATGTCGAGGCCCATCTGATCATCTGGCTGGAAGGTACGGCCGGCGAAATGACCATCGGCCGCGAGACCGTCCGGCTTGGACCTGGAACGGCCGCCGGCATCAACTCCTTCCAGCCGCACAGCCATGTTCTGTCGCAAAACGGGACGCCCGGTCTGTTTCTAGCCTTCTACATCGATCCCGACTGGGCGCGGCGCCGCCGCGACCTGCCTTCGTCGGCACCGCTGTTTTCACAAGCCGCGATCACGCTGGAACCGTGGCTGCATCAGGCCGCCGCCAATCTGCTCGACCACCTCAGCGACAATGAGAGCGTCGACGATATCGCCAACTACGAGATCGAGCGTTTCATCGATAGCGTGCTCGACGCCGCCGACGCCTCGGCGCCGCAGGAGGCCCGTGTCCGCATCAACACCATGCAGGATTTTCGTGTCCGCAAGGCAATCCAGCTGATGAAGGCCAATGTCTGCGAGCGCATCTGCTTCGACGACGTGGCGCGCAGCGTCGGCCTGTCGCGACCGCATTTCTTCGCTTTGTTCAAGGAACAGACCAATCTGACGCCCAATGTCTACTGGAACACGCTGCGCATGGAGGAAGCGGTGCGGCAGCTGCAATGGTCGCGGGAGCCGCTGATCTCGGTCGCCTGCAATCTCGGCTTCACCACGCAGGGCAATTTCTCGCGTTTTTTCCGCGACCATGTCGGCGTGCCGCCGACGCTCTACCGCGAGGCCGCGCGGGCGATTGCCTGAGCCTGTCCTCGTTTAGTCAATGTCGACTGTTTTTCAG
>NZ_RZRK01000165.1:0-9603 GCF_003997835.1 Mesorhizobium sp. M7A.F.Ca.CA.004.12.1.1 | reverse complement strand
TTTCTGCTCCGGCCGGTCCGCACCACGCCGTCGATGACGACCATTCCAATGCCTGGAAGATTGCCGAGCGCCACGCTGTCGAGCAGCCCGTCGCCGGCGCCGCCGATCGCCTGATCCATGAAGATCAGGTCGGCGGCGCGACCGACCTCGATCAAACCGCGATCGTCCAGTCTGCGCACGCGCGCCGTGTTGCCGCTGGCAAGACAGAACGCCACTTCCGGCGCGATGCCGCCCAGCGAAGCCAGCATGGTGAGCGTCCGCAGGATGCCGAGCGGCTGCACGCCGGATCCGGCCGGGCTGTCGGTGCCGAGGATGACGCGCGAAAGTTCGCCGCGCTGCCTTGCCAGATCGAGCACGAACAGTCCGGTGCGCAAATTGCCGTTATGGACGATTTCAAGCGCCCTCGAGCCCTTCTCGCAGATCTGCCGTATTTCCGCGTCGGGCAGGGCGGTTGGCCCGCCATTGACGTGGGCGACGATGTCGGCGTCGACCTCCAGCACGACATCCGCGCCGATGCGGCCGGAGCCGGGCAGCGACGGGCCGCCCGTGTGGGTCATCGAGGTCATGCCGTATTTGCGCGCCCAGGCGATCATCTGCCGGCCGGTCGGCCCATCCTTGACGCCGCCAAGCCCGACCTCGCCGACAAGCGTCACGCCGGCCTCGGCGAGACTGCGGAAGTCTTCCTCGGTAAGGCCGGGTTCCAGGATCGGTGCCCCGGCCAGGATCTTCATGCCGTTCGGACGGAAGTTGGAGAAGGTGCGTTGGGCAGCGATCGCCAGCGCCTTCAGCCCGACCAGGTCGCGCGGTCGGCCCGGCGTGTGGACTTCCCCCGCCGAGATCATGGTGGTGACGCCGCCATGCACGGTCGAATCCATCCAGCCGATCTGGTTCTGCCGAGGCGTCCAGTCGCCGGCCACCGGATGGGCGTGGTTGTCGATAAGACCCGGCGCGACCGCGCAGCCCATCGCATCGATGACCGTCGCCGCGCTGCCGCCATCAATGTCGCCTGCCTTGCCAATGCCTGATATGCGTCCATCGGTCACGACGATGGTGTCGGCGTCGATGATCGGTTGTGCTAGATCGCCACTCAGCATGAGACCGATATTGCGGACGACGAGCGTGTTGGCAGACGACTGGAGGTCGGACGACATCGGTTCTCACTTTTGCTGTTATGGAAAAAAGGACTGGACGCAGCTTATTTGCCGCCGTCGCCAGTCGATGGGTCGTCGTCGTTGATGCGCTGGAGCAGGCGAAGCAGCGTCGCCTGCTCGGCCGGTGAGAGCGGCGACAGGAACCGCCGCCCGACCTCGACGCTGCGTTCGAGCCGCTCCAGCGTATAGTCGGTCCCTTTGCTGGTCAGCGCGATCATCGTCAGGCGTTGGTCGGTTTCGGAGGCGCTGCGCGTGATCAGCCCGTGTTTGAGCAGTTTGCGCATGACGATGCTGATGGTCGATGGGTCCATCGCCGTCAGCCGGCCGAGATGGTTCTGCGAAACTTCGCCATGCTTGAGGATCGTGGCGAGCGCCGCGAATTGCGTTGGCGAAAGGTCTTCGCCGGCCATGACCTGCTGGAAGCGCAACGTCGCGCGCTGATGCGCCCGGCGGATGACGTGCGCCGGGTGGCGGTCCAGTTCATAGCCGGTCCCGGCGTACTGCTGCAGCACCTGCTCGCGGCTCAGGGGTGCATCGCCTCCCGGCGTTTCGCCTTTTTTGGATTGCGGTTTCTTTTCAGTCGTCACACCGGACTCCTATCGCCGCTGTCTTGGATGTCGCCGGCCGGAAAAAGCTCAAGCCGCAACCCTCGCTGGTTGAAGCGATGTCCCGTCGCGGAGGGCTGCGACGACATCAGCCGAATCGCTGACCACGCCGAAATGGGTCGCTATGTCATACAGCGAGCTTTCCTGCTCGCGTGGTCCCGTCGCCGCGCAGCAATCGCTTGGCACCACCACCTCATAGCCCTCGAAAAAGGCATCGTGGACGGTCGAGCGCACACAGATATTGGTGACCACGCCGAAGATGATCAACTGATCGATCTGCATGTCTTTCAGCGTCAGGTCGAGGTCGGTTTGGAAGAAGGCCGAGTAGCGCCGCTTGATCACATGGATCTCATCATCGCGGGCGCCGAGATCCTCGATGATCTCCGGCCCCCAGCTTCCGTCCAGGCAATGCGGCGTGCGCTTCAGCCATTCGCGCTCGCGTCGCATGCCCGGCCGGTGGCTGTCATGGACCCAGATCACCGGCACGCCGGCGGCGCGCGCGGCCTCGATCACGGCCAGTTGCGGCCCGACCAGCGTCTCGTACCCAGGCAGGACCATGGCCCCGCCGGGCTTGCAGAATTCATTGATCATATCGATGACGACAACGGCTGCACGGCGTGGATCGAGACGCACCGCGTCATCGTGCCGATGTGAGGAAAAACTGTCCACGGACATGGCGAGCTCCTTTGACCGATCGTTGATGCTCATACAAAAAACCCTAGTGGATGCCAAGTCAATCCCGTTCGACGCAAAGCGTGCTGGTCGGCCTTGCGCACCGCGCTCCGACAAGCGTATGCGCTATTTGTCCATCGCGAAATGGCCTTGACAACGCTTGTCAGGCATGTGCTCGATTTGTACGACCATCAACGATATTCAAGCCGCTGAATTGTGGAGCCGAGGCCGAGATATGAAAACCATCGTCACCGGAGCCAGTGGCCTGCTTGGCTGCCATGTGGCCGAGGCTCTGGTTGCGGCCGGCCACGATGTGCTTGGTGTCGATACCGTGGTGCCGGGTGAGGTCGCATGGCGCCACGCAACCGCCGATTTGACCGATCTGGGATCGACGCTGCAGCTGGTGCGCGACTGCGATGCGGTTGTGCATGTCGCGGCCATTCCGCGGCCGACCGGCCGGGCCGGCGGCGAGGTGTTCAAGACCAACATCGCGACCGCCTACAATGTGGTCGAGGCAGCTGCCATGGCCGGCGCCAGGCGCTTCGTCTATGCCTCGTCCTTCAGCGTTTTCGGCTATCCCTTTTTCGAGAAACCTGTTCGACCGCCCTATCTGCCGGTCGACCTGAACCATCCGGTCGGCGCGCAGGACCCGTACGGCCTGTCGAAATGGCTGGGCGAGGAAATCGTCGACGCGGCGGTGCGCCGCGGCGCCTTTTCGGCGGTCAGTATCCGCATGCCGTGGATCCAGACGCCGGGTTCTTTTTTCGAGGGCGTCGGGCCGCGCCGCGCCACTGCCGACAGTGCCCGCGACCTGTGGGCCTATCTCGATGCGCGCGACGCCGGGCAGGGCTTCCTGCGGGCGCTTGAATGGCAAGGCGACGGCCATCTGCGCGTCGTCCTGAGCGCCGCCGACACATTCATGGAAGAGGAAACCGAAGCGCTCGTGCGCCGGGTCTACCCTGATGTCCCCCTGTCACGGCCGATCGCCGGTTTCGGCGCCGTGCTCGACACGATCCATGCGCGCGAAACGATCGGCTTCGAGCCAAGCCATTCGTGGCGTTCCTATCCGAAGCCGGAGGCCGGACAATGAAACGGTTCGAAAAACAGAATGTTCTCGTCACCGGCGGCGCCGGCGCGATCGGCAGCGCAGCGGTGCGGCGTTTCCTTGACGAAGGCGCGCGGGTCGCCATTGTCGACCGCAATGGCGCGGCGGCGCAGCAACTGGCTCGCTCACTGGGTGAAAACGCCATTGCCATCGAAGCCGACGTCACCGACGAAGCGGATGTGCGGCGCGCCGTCGAGGCGACCGTCGAGACGTTCGGCGGCCTCGACGTGGTGTTCAACAATGCCGGCATTTCCGGCGTCGTCGCTCCCGTTCACGACCTGCCGGTCGAGGACTGGGATACGACCATCCGCATCAATCTGCGCGGCATCTTCCTCGTGCTGCAGGCTTCGCTTCGGGCGATGATCAAGGCCGGGACCGGTGGCTCGATCGTCAACATGGGCTCGTCCATGGCCGGTTGGGACGTCCTTTCGGGGGGAGCTGGCTATGTCGCTTCCAAACACGGCGTGGTCGGCCTGACGCGGGTCGCGGCGCTCGATGCCGCGCCCTATGGCATACGCGTCAATGCCATCTGCCCCGGCGTGATCGAGACGACGCTTGGCGTGCCAGCTTCCGGCAACGGCGAATTCAAGAGCAGCGTTCAGCATTTCGCCGACCGCATTCCGTTGCGCCGCATCGGCCAGCCGGACGATGTCGCGGCCGCCGTGGCTTTCCTGGCCTCCGACGAGGCGAAGCACGTCACAGGCGTGGATTGGCTGATCGACGGCGGCCAGACCTTGCAGAGCTGGGCCAATGCCCCTGATGGCGGCGCGTTTCCGAAATTTCGCTAAAGTCTTTTCGGCGGCATTGCCTGGATAATCCGGATGGCAAGATCGAGATCGGCGAGCCCGCCCGAAAGCGGCGTGCGCGGTTTCGCGCCGGCAAGGATGCAATCGGCGAAATGCAGCCACTCGCGGCGGAACGACGTATCAGGAACGCCAGGCAGAACGCGTTCGGATGCAGCCTCGCCTGTCGTTTCACGTAGCCGGACAGTCGCCGAGGCATTGCGGAAATAGGGGTTCTGGAATTCGATCCGCACCTCGTCGCGCTCGCCATGCACATGGATCCACTCGTCCCACCATTCATACTGGGCAAGTGCCATGTCGAAGAGGCAAGGGACGCCGCCATAGTCGAGCACGGCCAGCAACTGGTTCGGGCCGGTCTGCTGTGCATGGACGACGCGGTCGGGTGTGCCGAAAGCACCGCGCATGACGGCAAGGTCGTGGCTGGCGAGGCTGAGCAGTACAAGATAGAGATCGCGATAGCCGGCATGGTCCACACCGAGCGCCGCCTCGATGCGCCGAGCGACCGTTTCGCGCCCCGCCGCCAACACATCGGCCGGCACGTCGGTGACCCTGGTCTGCGTGTAGAGTTGGCCATAACGGTCGAAGCGGCCGGCGAAATCGTGGACATGGATCGACTTCGGCCGGCCGATGGCGGCGATGCGCTCCAGCCCGGTCTCATAGCCGGGATCATAGAATTTCATGTAGCCGACAAGGGCGACGAGGCCGCTCCGCTCGGCCTGCTCGACCAGCGGGCGCGCCTCCTGCGGCGTGAAGGCAAGCGGCTTCTCGACGATCAGGTGCTTGCCGGCGCGGATTGCATCGGCAACCATCTCGCCATGATCGTAGGTGCAGATCACGACCGCATCGACATTCGGGTCGGCAAGCAGCGCGCGATGGTCGGTATATCTGGCAGTGACGCCATAATGTTCCGCGACCTTGTCGGCCGTGCCGGGAGAGATGTCGCACAAGGCGGCGATGCGAAACGCCGGCAATTCCATCAGATAAGGCAAGTGCATCAGCTGGGCGATCTCGCCGCAGCCGATGACGCCGACGCCAATAACGCGATCCTGCATGTCAACCCTTCACGGCGCCGGCTGTCAGGCCGGCGATGAACTGCCGTTGCATGGCGACAAAGACGACGATCACCGGCAGTGTCGTGATCGTCAACGCGGCGAAATAGAGCGTCCAGAGCGAGTCGTATTGCTGGAAGAAGCTGACCAGTCCAAGCGGGATGGTCTGCACCGAAGGGTCGCGCAACAGCAGGAAGGCCAGGAAGAAATCATTCCAGATCTCGATGAAGCCGAAGATGAGGATCAGCGCAACGCCCGGCCGCACCAGGGGCAGCATGATGTGGATCAGGATCTCGAGCCGGCTGGCGCCATCGATGCGCGCGGCATCTTCGAGGTCGGCCGGCAATGTGATGAAGAAGCTGCGTAGGATGAAGACCGAAAGCGGCAGCGACGTCGCGGCATAGATGAAGGCAATGCCGAGCCGGCTGTTTATCAGGCCGAGATCGCGCGCCACCAGGAACAGCGGAATGGCCATCACCTGCGGCGGCACCAGCATGGCCGCAACCGCGACTGCGACCACAAGACCGCGTCCGGGGAAACGAAGACGCGCCACCGCATAGGCGCACGGCGTCGCGACGGCCACCAGAATGATCAATGCCGAGCCGGTGACGAAGATGCTGTTGACGATGCGCGATCCCATGCCGGCGATCCGCCAGGCATCGGCATAGTTCTGCAGCACCAGGCTCGATGGCGGACCCCAGACATTGCTGAGCATTTCCTGCTTGGTCTTGAGCGAACCGAACAGCACCCAAAGCAGCGGATAAACGGTCTCGAAGAGCACGAGGACGAGCGCGGCATAGATGCCGCCAAGTTCGAGGATGCCGCGCATGCCGAGGCGCTGCATGAGCCCGCGACGGCGAGAGCCGGCGGCGCCATCGTCCAGCGAAATTGGAGGGTTGGCGGCTGCTCTCATCAGACGTCGAGCCTTTGCCTGCGCATCAGGGCCAGCAGGCCGACACTGGCCAGCCCGACGATCATGAACAGCACATAGCCGATCGCCGCGGCGTAGCTCATGGCGCCGTCCTGGAAGGCCTTGCTCATCATGTAGGTGAGCACCACTTCGGTGGCGTGGTTCGGGCCGCCCTTGGTCAGGACATAGACGATGTCGAAATTGCGCACGAAGGCGCCGGAAAGGCCGAGGATGGTGTTGATGAAGATGATCGGCATCATCATCGGAACGGTGACGTGCCGGAAACGCTGCAAGGGGCCGGCGCCGTCCATTTTCGCGGATTCATAAAGTTCCGAGGGGATCGTCTGCAGCCCGGCCAGATAGATGACGGCATGGAAGCCGAGCCATTTCCAGACATCGACGACGATGATCGAGTAGAGCGCGATGTCGGCGTCGCCGAGCCATGATCGTTTCAGCCCGGCGAGGCCAATGAGATCGAGCCCGCTGTTGAGCAGGCCGAAGACGGGATTGTAGATCCAGGACCAGAGCAGGCCGACGGCAACGAAGGACATCGTCACCGGGACGAAAGCGGCGGCGCGGAAGAAGGCGCGGCCAAGCAGCGCCCGGTTCAGAAGCAGCGCCAGCCCGAGGCCGAGCGCGTTCTTCAGGACCACGACGGCAACGACGAAAATCAAATTGTTGCGCAGCGCACCGAGGAAAATGCGATCGTGCACGAGGCGCTTGTAGTTGGAAATACCTGCCCAGGTCGGGTCGGAAAACCCGTCCCAATTGTGCAGGCTGAGCCAGAAGCCGTTGACGAACGGCCAGAGGTAGAAAAGACCGAAGAGGATCGCGGCGGGCAGGATCATGACGAATGCGACCGCCCCGTCCCCGGCATTGAAGCGCCAGGTGCCGGATCGGCTCGAAACAGGAGCCTCCTCTTGCGGTCGCGTGCTCATGTGGCCTTCGCGCCTTGCGGGGTCAGCACCAGCCCGAGCGTGTCCCTGACATAGGCGATGCTCTCGAGCGTGCTTTGCTCTGCCGTTTTCTTGGACGCATCCAGCTCGATGATGGCGAGGCCATCGTAGTTTGCATCCAGCAGGACGTCGACGATGCCAGCGAGATCGACGACCCCGGCGCCGAGCTCGCAGAAAGCGCCATAGCGGTCATAGCCCTTCAACGCCGGATCGACCCTGGTGTCCTTGAAATGCATGTAGCGCACGGCGGAAATGTAGGTCCTGACCGCGTCGACCGGATCGGAATTGGTGTGGGCAAGATGCGCCGGATCGATGCACAGGCCGGCCAGGTCGGTATCCAGTTCATCCATCATGCGGTCGAGCTGGTCGCGGCGCTCGATGAAGGTGTCGAGGTGCGGGTGATAGACCGTCTCGATGCCAAGGTCCTTTGTCCGCCTGCCGATATCCTCGAGCGCCCGGCAAAAGGCGCGGTAGTCGTCGGCCGTGTGCGCCCCGGCAGCGGCTTCCGAGGGACCGCCGCCGAGAACCAGCACCGGTGAGCCGAAGCCCTTCAACATCCTGGCCAGCGCGACGAGCACGTCACGTTCATAAGGCCAGGCGACAGGGTTGGTGAAGATCGCATTGACGTAGAAGGAGGAGAGCTTGATGCCATACTCGCTCTGGCCTTCCGACAGCAGCGCATAGCGCCGCAAGATGTCGGTGTCGGTGGTCACTCCCATCGGCGCCTGGTTGCCGAGCTGCATGTATTTGCGGGCGTACTGGTCCGACAGGCTGGTGAAGGCGAGGATCTCGAACCAGCCGAAGCCCTGGTCGGCGAGAAACTTGATGGCCGGCCTGAGCGGAAGGCCGGTCAGGTCCCAGCTGTTCAGATGATAGCCGATCGAGAAGCGCTGCCGTTCGGCGCGATGTGTCATCATGTGTTTTCTCCGATGGGCGAGGCTGCCCGAAGCAGGCAGCCTCTGTTTTTCTTGCCTGGCACATCAGCCCGGCTGGATGGGCGCTCGCTTGCAGGCGCTACTTCAGGGCCTCATTTGGGCGGCCAGCTGCCCTGGGCCTTGAGGTCATCGAAGATGGTCTGGATCGATGCGGCGGCGTCTTCGGGCGTCGTGGTGCCGCCGACGATGCCGGCGATTGCCGAAGACGTGGCGCTCGCGACCTCCGAGGGCCAGATCCAGTCGAGGAACTTGATCGTGTTCGGGAAGGCTTGCTTGCGCAATTCGACGGCATAGGCATCGTCGACCTGCGGCACGCCCTTGATCGAGGCCGCGATCGGCTGTTCCGGCGCGAGGTAGAGCGTCGCGACTTCAGGCCGTGTCAGATATTCGATGAATTTGACCGCGGCATCGAGCTTCTCGGGCGGGATCGAGGAGGCGACGCACATGCCGTTGTCGGCACCGCCGCCATGGCCGGGCGCTCCCGGCGTTCCGTCCATTTTCGGAAAGGCGAAGACGCCCCATTTGAAGTCCTTGACGCTCGACTGGAGCGACGGGATTTCCCAGGTGCCGCCATAATACATGGCGCTCTTGCCGGCGGCGAACGCCGCACGCATGCCGTCCTGGTCGACGGAAAGCGAATCCTTGGAAAGGATGCCATCATCGACCCATTGCTTGATCAGCTTGAAGCCCTCGACATCGGGCGCGTCGGTGAACTTGGCCGTACCCTCGAGGTTCTTCTGCGTCTTGCCGACCGGGTCGCCCGAGGCCTGCGAGAAGGTCTCGAAGTACCACATCGGCCACATCACGGTGTTCGAGCCCTGATGCAGCAGAGGGATCACGCCCTCGGTCTTGAACTTCGGCACGGCTGCCTTCAGGTCGTCATAGGTTGGCGGGACAGGAATGGCGAGCTTCTGAAAGAGATCGACATTGTAGAAGATCGTCGATGTCGACAGCGTCGAGATCGGCACGCCGTAGACTTGGCCGTTGACCGTGAAGGCGCCAAGTGCAGCGGCGTCGATCCTGTCCTGGAACGGCTTGATCTTGTCGGCAATCGGCATCACCAGTTTGCGCCTGACATAGGCGCCATTGGTGTAGAAGGCCGGGCAGGCGATCAGGTCCATTTCCTGGTTTGCAAGTTTTGCGGTCATCACGCGCTGAATGGAATCGGTTTGCGGCCCCTGGGCATCCCATTCGACGGCGGCGACGTCGGGGTTGGCCTTGAGGAAGCCGTCGATGACCTGTTGCTGGATTTTCTTTTGCTCGTCCGGCGGTTGACGCGGCGCGAGTTCGTCGAGCGCCGAGCCGCCGAAAATCTTGAGCGTGATCCCGTCGGCGTGGCCGATGCCGGGCACTGTGATCAGGCCGAGACCTAGCAGTGCGGTGGCGAGGATGGGAGCGGCGGGACGTTGTTTAGGAC
>NZ_RZRK01000164.1:0-9609 GCF_003997835.1 Mesorhizobium sp. M7A.F.Ca.CA.004.12.1.1 | reverse complement strand
GCGTGGTGACGGCGCCGCCTTTCAGCACCGCACCCTGCCGATCGCCGATCGTGTAGAGCGGTGCGACCTCTTCGGTGGCGAAACGGCCGGCCTCACCCAGAACGGCATCGACCAGGTCCTCGCCGAGATCGCCGAAGGTGCCGGCATCGAGCGCCGACTTCATGCCGGCCACGTGCTTGAGCGTGAAGGCGATATCCTCGACCGGTGCCCTATACATGCCGCCCACTCCTCCTGATTGCATCGGCCTGCCCAACCCTAGAACCGGTGCCGCTGCAAAACCACCCGCCGTATCAGCGGTCTCCCATCTTCTTTTTACGTAAACGTCAAATTTTGTCACGCGGATTTTGCAATCGCGGCGGCGCGTATTAAGTTCAACCCATGCCGGATCAAGTCGACCGGCGATGGATCAGACCAGCCAACCGGAACCGCCTATGCTTGCCAGACCCGACGCCTACCGCTGCATCGAATGCGGCCTGCCCTATCGAGCGGAGGGGTTCTGCTACCATGGGGGCAGACTGGACCATGGTGCCGCCTACTGGTCGGATCGCGGCATTTTGTGCTCGCCGCAATGCTCGCTCGCCCACCACCGCAAACGCGCCGCCGAAGGCACGCTGCGGCAAGAGCCGGCGCCTGACCCGTTTGAATTCTAGCGGCTGATGCGTGGCCAGCTTTTCTGAGGCCAGCCCCGAAAGCACTTCCTTAACCATAGCCGTTCAGGATTTGTTTTTGGTCAACGGGGATTCCCTGTTTTGAAAAGGACGGCGCACCTCCTTCGCCGCTTGAAGAGTGTCGTACCGACACCCTTCAAGCCTCTGTTTCCTGCGCATGTCGTTGCCCCAAAACCGCTGCACACTTTTGGCCGGCATGCGCTGGCGATCCTCGCTCTTGCGGCGACGATGGCGCTTTCGACGGCGGCAACGGCCTCGGATTTCTCCGAGCCGTGGAAGAACGCCGACCGCGCTCTGGTCGTCGATGCCTACGAATATAATTCCATCGACTGGGCCCAGCTCGCCACCGACAAGCGGATCGTGGGCTTCATCAACAAGGCCTCCGACGGCGTGCCGCCCCCCTATTTCTGCTTGGGCAACGACATTGAGGTGAAGCTTTGCAAGGCGCTGTGGAAACGCCATGCGGTGACGCGCGAACTGTTCCAGACGCGCCGGGTGGTGGCCAAGGCACTCGGCCTGAAATGGGGCGCCTATCACCTTGCCCGTCCCGGCAATCCGGTCGAGCAGGCCAACAATTTCCTCGATTTCGCCGAGCCTGCGCCGGACGATCTCATGGCTCTCGACATCGAGGGCAATGACCCCTCGCAATGGATGTCGCTCGACGATGCCGAGGAGTTCGTACGCCAGGTGCATCGGCGCATCGGCCGCTTCCCGGTGCTGTACACCAACGGCAAGACCGCCCAGCATATTGCCGACAACAGGTACCGATACCGGCTCCTGTCGCGGCTGCCGCTCTGGTATGCGCGCTACACCAAGGACATCGACGTGCATTTTCCGATGGGCAACTGGCAAGGCTACGCACTGTGGCAGTTTTCGGCGCAAGCCAATTGCGGCCGTTTCCGCTGCCCTTACAGGGTTGCCGGCACGCCTAACGACATAGACGTGAATGTCGCGCCGACAGACGCCGCCACGCTGCGCGCGCAATGGCCGTTCGGTGGGCTTATCGACGTGCCGCCGGACTATCTCGCCTCGATACCGCTACCGGTTTCACGCGAGGCCGGCCTCGCCGGCAATGTCACCATCACCTATGCGTCTGTGGCCGCGCCGCCGACTCTCGAGGACATGGTTACAGCGTTGGGCACACGCTGGTCCCGTTTCCGCGACGGCTTCCGCATGCCAGTCGTGAAGACGGTGCCGCGACGGCCAAGCTTCGGCATTGTCCAATATGTCGCCTGGAAGCGGACCGAACGGCGTTCACCCGCACAACTCGACGCTGCCTTTGCCGTGTCCGATCCACTCAGCACCGCTTCCACCGAACTCGATCGCGGCCAGCGGTGAGCCAATGCGGAACTTCAGGTTCCCTGTTCGCGCGCTACGGCCTGCCAGCCGATATCGCGGCGGCAGAACCCGTCCGGCCAATCGATGCGGTCAAGCGCGGCATAGGCTCGTTTCTGTGCCTCGCCGACCGTGGCGCCTGATGCCGTCACGTTGAGGACGCGGCCGCCATTGGCAACCAGCGCGCCGCCATTGATGGCGGTACCGGCGTGGAAGATCTGGACGCCGTCGCTCGCCGCGTCTTCGACGCCGCGGATGACCGAGCCTTTTTCCGGCGTGCCGGGATAGCCTCTCGCCGCCATTACTACGGTGAGCGCGGCCTCGTCGCGCCAGCGCACCGAAGTATGCGCAAGCTGGCCGTCGGTCGCCGCGTTGAGCAGGACCAGCAGATCATCCTTCAGCCGCATCATCAGCACCTGGCATTCCGGATCGCCAAAACGGGTGTTGTATTCGATCAGCTTCGGTCCCTTGTCGGTGATCATCAGCCCGGCAAACAGCACGCCGGAGAACGGCGCCCCCAGTTCGGCCATGCCGCGCATGGTCGGCTCGATGATCTCGCGCATGGTGCGCGCGACCAGTTCCGGCGTCATCACCGGTGCCGGCGAATAGGCGCCCATGCCACCGGTGTTGGGACCGGTGTCGCCGTCGCCGACGCGCTTGTGGTCCTGCGCGGTACCGAAGGGCAGTGCGGTGGTGCCGTCGCAGAGGCAGAAGAAACTCGCCTCCTCGCCGGTCATGAACTCCTCGACCACAACTTCCGCGCCAGCGGCGCCGAAGGAACCGTCGAAGCAGGCATCGAGTGCTGCCTGTGCTTCACTGGGCGTCATGGCGACGGTGACGCCCTTGCCGGCAGCGAGCCCGTCGGCCTTGATGACGATCGGTGCTCCGGTCTTTTCGACATAGGCCTTGGCCGAGGCCAGGTCACTGAAACGGCCATAGGCGGCGGTCGGGATGTTGTAGCGGGCGCAGAGATCCTTGGTGAAACCTTTCGATCCTTCCAGCTGTGCGGCAGCCTTGGAGGGTCCGAAGACGCGAATGCCTTGCGCGCGCAGATCGTCGGCAATGCCGACGACCAGCGGCCCCTCCGGGCCGACCACGACGAGGTCGATTTTTTTCTCCCGGCAGAACGCGGCCACGGCGGCATGGTCGGCTAAATCCAGCTTCACCAGCTCAGCCTCGCTGCCGATGCCCGGATTGCCGGGAGCCGCATAGAGCTTTGTCAGCAGCGGTGATGCGGCGATCTTCCAGGCGAGCGCATGTTCGCGGCCGCCGGAGCCGAGAAGAAGAACGTTCATGGCCACCTCTTGATGCCGACTATCCGTTAGAGCACCCGCTATTGCTCTCTGGGCGACGGGTCAAGGCATCCGGGCGCATTGATGGGAATTGCGCACGGGAACGTTACCCCAGCCGAAAATCGGCGGCGCACATCGGCGTCGATTTTCTGGCCTCGCTTCAGCCCTGGTAGACCACCGGAAACCAGTCCTCGCGCAGCCTCTCGCCCGGCTGCATGCCGTGGCCATGATAGGGCGGCGAGGTGCGGCCCGGCCGCTCGACATAGCGCGCATCGTCACCCACCCAGCGCAGCGACAGCGCCCGGCGCCGCGCCGCGGTCAGGTTGCCGCGCGCGCCATGCGCGGTCCTGAAGTCGAACAGGATGGCGTCGCCCGGCTCCATTTCCCATTCGAGCACCTTCATCGACGGATCCTTGTCGGGATCTGGCACCGGCAGATAGTCGCCCTCGCCGGCATAGAAATTGCTGTCGTCGAGCCAGCGCACCGGCAGGATCATCTTGTCCCATTTGTGCGAGCCGGCGATCAGGCGCAGCGTCGCTTCCTTCACCGGGTCGATGGGGATCCAGAAGCTCACCGTCTGTTGGCCATCGACGAAATAGTAGGGGATGTCCTGATGCCAGGGCGTCGGCTTCTGCGTGCCGGGTTCCTTGACCAGCACATGATCGTGGAAGAACTGCGCGGTGCGCGACTGCATCACCGCTGCCGCCAGTTCGGCGGCGGGCGAACCCCGCACCACGCTGACGAATTCGGGAATGCGCTCCCAGTTGCAGTAGTCGTCGAAGAAACTGCCGCGACCGTTGGCGATGTCGGATGCGGTGGCGCTGCGGTTCTGGATGTTGCGCTCGATGCCGGCGGCGATCGTGTCGACCCAGCCCTTGAAGGCGCCGCGAATGCAGACAGCGCCGTCGCGCTGATAGTCGGCGATCGTCTTTGCATCGATGGTTTGGGCGTCGATTGTCTGGGTGTCGGTTGCGGAAGCCATGGCGTTCTCCTCTTGGAATGAACCGACTATCGCAACCCTCGTTCATTCAGTAAAATAATAACTTTCCATTTGATACATAGGACTATCCTATGAATGTGACCCTCACCCAATTGCGTTATCTTGTTGCCGTGGCGCGTCACGGCAGCGTCACCGGAGCGGCAAAGATGCTGAACGTTTCGCAGCCGTCGATCTCGGTGGCCATTGACGCGGTCGAAAAGAATTTCGGCCAGAAGCTGTTCGTCCGCCAGCGCGGAAGCGGCGTGTCGCCGACATCGTTCGGCCGCGCCGTCGTGGCCAAGGCAAGGCAGGTTCTCACCGAAACGGAAGAACTCGTCGGCCTGGGTTCAAGCAAATCGGCTGTCAGCGGTGAGTTGGTGCTGGGATGCTTCGAGGATTTGGCGCCTTTCTTCGCGCCGGCTTTGATCCGCGCCTTCTCCGAACGCTATCCGGCCGTCAAAATCGTCGTTCGCGACGAGACGTTCGAGACTCTGGGACGACGGCTGGGAGATGCGGCCATCGATCTCGGCCTGACTTATGATCTCAGCCTGCCGACGCATTTCGCCCGCATCCTGCTGCGCGAACTTCGTCCACACGCGCTGTTGCCGGCAGGCCATGCCCTGGCGGACCGCCCAACGGTCAGCCTTGCCGATCTGGCCGCCTATCCGCTGATCACGACGGATCAGCCGCACAGTTGGCAGCACATGCTCGACCTGTTCCGCAGCCGCGGCCTCTCGCCGGTGGCCGATACGACGACAAGCTCGTTCGAACTGCAGCGTAGCATGGTCGCCAACGGCTTCGGCGTCGCGGTCAGCTATACCCGCCCGCACGGCGACCGCAGCTATGACGGCCTGCCGCTTATCTGCAAGCCGCTGTCCGATCCGCTGCCCATGCAGCGGATCCTGCTGACCTATGACACGCATCAGCGTGTGTCGAATGCAGCGCTGGCCTTCGTCGAGGTGGCCAGGGACTGGTTCGCCACCCGCGACATCTTTGCCTCGTGAAAGGCTGACAGGCGCCGCGTCTCCGCTTGCCGCTTGACGGTTTCTGCCGCTGCTGCCACTCCATGGACATGGAAAATATCCAGTCGAAAGCGGCCCAGGGCCGTGTCGCCGATGCGCCGAACGGCCATTGGGTCTACCGCGTGCTGCCGCGCTCGATATGGCCCTATGCGCAGCTTGCTCGATGGGACAGGCCGATCGGCTGGCAGTTGCTGCTGTGGCCGTGCTGGTGGTCGGCAGCCTTGGCGGCAAGCGCCTATCCGCGTCCGGGCGACCCGCTGCTCTCACTGCTGCCGGCGCCTTTGTATCTCGTGCTGTTCCTGGTCGGGGCCATCGCCATGCGCGGCGCCGGCTGCACCTACAACGACCTCGTCGACGAGGACATCGACAGCCAGGTGGAGCGCACGCGCTCGCGACCGTTGCCGTCGGGCAAGGCGACGCGCCGGCGGGCATGGCTGTTTCTCGTCCTGCAGGCCCTGGTCGGCCTCGTCGTGCTCATCCAGTTCAACAGCTTCGCCGTCCTGCTCGGCATCTGCTCACTGGCGGTCATCGCCATCTATCCATTCATGAAGCGGATAACCAACTGGCCGCAACTGGTGCTTGGCCTTGCCTTTTCCTGGGGCGCGCTGATGGGATGGGCGGTCGAGTTCGGCGATCTCGATGGGCCTGCCATCATGCTTTATATCGGCTCGATCCTGTGGGTGATCGGCTACGACACGATCTACGCACATCAGGACAAGGAAGATGACGCCATTGTCGGCGTGCGCTCGACGGCACGCCTGTTTGGCGATAACACCAAATCGTGGCTGGCCGGGCTTTATGGCGGCGCGCTGATCTGCTTCGCCATCGCCTTCGCGTCGGCGCAAGCGCCGGTGGTGGCGCTGGCCGGACTGATCGCCGCCGGCGCCCATATGGCGCGGCAGATCGCCGTGTTGGATATCGACAATCCGGACCAATGCCTGCGGCTGTTCAGGTCGAATAACCAGGTCGGCTGGCTGATCTTCCTGGGCCTGATCGGCGGCGCTGTGTGGGTGGCTCTGAAGCCGCTGGTTTAGTCTTCTTCTCCCCGTCACTATACGGGGAGAAGAAGGCTAATCCCTCGAAATAATCTCCTGGCCGTCGATGACCAGCCTGAGACCGAGGGCGCCGGCCCTGCGGCGAGCGAGGAAACGCGGACGGCGCGTGTTCGAAATCCGCCCCTTGCGCCGATCCTGCGGCGGCAGCGTCTTGATGGCGGCACCGAGCGATTCTTCCAGGGTGCGGGCAACGCCGTCCGATTCGATCAGCAGCATCGGCAGACGGTAAGCGTCGGCCCAGGCGCGCCAGTCGGCTGCGACATCGTCGAGATCGTCGGCCACCAGCAGCGGCACCGACAGCATCGGGTCGTTGTGCAGGAGTTCCAGGGTCACCGTGACATTGCCGTCCGGATCCTCCATGGCGCGGGCGGCAACGCCGCGGAACGCATTGGCGGGCAGAACGATGATCGCGGGCAGGCCGCTCATCTCGAGCAGGCGGCGGATCACGGCGCCGCGCTGGTCGATGGTGAAGGTTACATCGCCGTAGTCGTCGCGAGTCGCGTAGCTCACCACTTGCGGCAGGCGAAATGGGTCGAGACGCATGTTGCGTCCCGCCCAGACTGGCTTCAGTCCGGTGTTCATAGAGTGGCCTTCCTGTCTGTCTCCTGAGAGCCGGTGTCCGGTTCTCTCCGGGCCGGTTTTTCCAGCCTCGTTTGTATGGAGACAGTAGCGCGGGCTCCTTACCGCCCCGCTTAAGAAAGTCGGTTAAATTTTGCTGATCTCAGGGATGGTTATCGGAATCCCACCAGCCGCAAGATGTGGAAAGGATCAGATAACCTTACCCGGATTCATGATGCCGGCCGGGTCGAAAGCGGCCTTCACCCTTCGCATCAGATCGATCGCCATTGGCGGCGCGGTGGCGATCAGTTCGTCGCGCTTCAACTGGCCGATGCCGTGCTCGGCCGAGATCGAACCGTGCAGGCTGCGCACCACACCGTGCACCGCCTTGTTCATGGGGTGATAGAGAGCGAGGAACGCCTCATCATCGCCGTCGACTGGCCGCGAAATGTTGTAGTGGAGATTGCCGTCGCCCATATGACCGAAGCAGACCACGCGGGCGCCTGCACTTACCGACGCCACGGCGCCGGCGGCTTCTTCGATGAAGCGCGGGATCGATGCAATAGGCACCGAAATGTCGTGCTTAATCGAGGCGCCTTCCGGCTTCTGCGCCTCGGGCAGCAGCTCGCGGAAATTCCAGAAGGCATCCCCCTGCCCGAGGCTCGCCGCAATGACGGCGTCGCCGACGAATTCCTGTTCAAGGCCGGCCGAGAGCACGTCCTCGATCAACGCCCGCGAATCCTCCGACGAACGGCCTGATGAAATCTGCATCAGCACATACCACGGCCAGTCCTCGATCAGCGGCCGCACCACGCCCTGGGCATGCGCCAGCGTGAAATCATATGGCCGCCTGCCGATCAGTTCGAAAGCGGTGAGCGCTGCCCCGGCACGGTCCATGGCCAGGCTGAACAGCGAAAGTGCTGCCTCGGGTGACGAAAGGCCGGCGAAGGCGACTTCGCGCCCCTTCGGCTTCGGGAACAGCTTGAGCACGGCGGCGGTGATGACGCCGAGCGTACCTTCGGCGCCGACGAACAGGTTTTTCAGATCGTAGCCGGTGTTGTCCTTCTTCAGCTTGCGCAGGTCGTCGAACACCTCGCCGGTCGGCAGCACCACCTCGACACCGAGGCAAAGTTCGCGCGCATTGCCATAGGCAAGCACGCCGGTGCCGCCGGCATTGGAGGAAAGATTGCCGCCGATCTGGCAGGAGCCTTGCGCGGCCAGCGACAGCGGAAACAGCCGGTCGGCGGCGTCGGCTGCCTCCTGCAGCGTCTGCAGGATGACGCCGGCCTCGACCGTCACCGTGTTGGACAGGACATCGATCTCGCGGATGCGGTTCAGCCGCGACAGCGACAGGACGATTTCGCGCCCGGACCTGTCCGGCACCTGGGCGCCGACCAACCCGGTGTTGCCGCTTTGCGGCACGATCGGCGTTCCCGTCTCCGTCGCCAGCCGCATGATCCGGCTGACTTCGTCGACACTGCCCGGGCGCAGCACCAGCGATGTCGCGCCGTGCCAGAGCCCGCGCCGCTCAATGAGGTAAGGCGCGATATCGCGCTCGTCGCGGAGCGCATATTTGTCGCCAACGATCGCCGCGAAGCGATCGATGAGAGCGGAATCGAGTGTCTCTGTGATTTCGGTCATGGGGGAAAACTATGGTGTGGGCTGCGTGATGTCACGAGGGGCGGCGGCACGCGACAGCCGATCGTTAATGGCTTCACCGAGCCCGTCGAAGGGAATACGCTCGACGGCGATGGTCTGCGCGCCGCAGCGGTCGAGCTCCTGCATATAGGCAAACAGATTGCTCGCCGCTTCGCGCAGGTCACCGGTTTCGGATAAATTGAGGAAGGCTTCGGCGCGGCGCCAGCCTTGCGCCCTCTGGCTGCCGAAGCCTAGCAAAGCCTCGCCCTCGCCGACCGTGCCGGCATTGAGCCGCATCGCAGCACCTGGCGCATAGTGCGAGGCGAGCATGCCCGGCGCCTCGACGCCGGCGGCGCCGCCGCGCAACAGCTCCATGCCGATAGCCGCCTCGATCTCCTCGGCGGCGATGCCGCCGGGCCTCAGCAGCCGCAATCTGTCCCCTTCGGCCTTGAGAATCGTCGATTCCAGCCCGATCGGCGTCGCGCCGCCATCGACCACCAGCTTTATGCGCGTGCCGAGATCCGCCGCTACCGCTTGCGCGGTCGTTGCGCTGATTTTGCCGGATGAATTGGCGCTGGGCGCTGCAAGCGGGCGGCCGAGCCTGGCGATCAGCTCGCCACCAAAGCCCCTCGGCATGCGCAAGGCAATCGTATCGAGCCCGGCGGTGACCAGCGGATGGATGCCGTTGCCGGGCCGTTGCGGCAGCACCAGCGTCAGCGGACCTGGCCAGAATGCCAGCGCCAGTTTCCTGGACAGCGGATCGAACAACGCGAGGCGCTCTGCCATCGCCATATCCGCGACATGGGCGATCAGCGGGTTGAAGCGCGGGCGCCCCTTGGCTTCGAAGATGCGTGCGACGCCGATGCCGTTGGTGGCGTCGCCGGCCAGCCCGTAGACGGTTTCCGTCGGGATGGCGACGACATCGCCTTCCATGAGCAGCGCCAGCGCCCGCTCCAGCGCCTCGCCCGAGCCAAGTATTTCAGCCACTCTCGTCACCTCACAGATGCGGGGTGCGTAGTACGATGGCGGCCGTTGGGCAAGCCGCTGTTGGGTAACCTATTG
>NZ_RZRK01000163.1:0-9617 GCF_003997835.1 Mesorhizobium sp. M7A.F.Ca.CA.004.12.1.1 | reverse complement strand
CCGCTTCACAGCGCCAGGCTCTCCTGCTCCACCTCTTCGGCATTCGGATCTCCCGGTGCGGTGGCCCAGGCCAATTCGACCAGCGTCACGGTGCGCCAGCCTGTCCCGTCGAGTTGGCAGACGATGAGGCCCTGCTCCTCGATATAGGTCAAGAGGCGCCGGGCGCGGCGCAGCGAGTGCGAGCCGTAGGCGCGGGCGATCGCGGCGTCGCTCGGGCATGGCCAGCCCTCTTTCGCCGCACGGGCGATCATCATGAACACGCCCTGCATGTCGTCGGGCAGCAGCGACGCGCGGACGGAAACGTCCCGCCACGCGTCATCCTGCGTCGTCTCGGAACCAAGGCCGGCACGGGCGCGCGTCAGCATGCGGCGGAACTCCGGCAGGTCCGGCACGACCGACGCGAGGCCTTCTATGCGGCAGCGGACCACGAATTCCTGATAGAGCACCCCGATCACGCGAAAACCCGCATCGGGCTGCGCCAGGATGGCGCGCAGCACACGGTCGACGCGCTCACGACGCTCGGCCAGATCCTCGGCGCTGATTTGCGGCTCCGCCGGCTCGGGGCGCATTTCCAGTGCCGCCGATTTGGCCGCCATCAGCTGGTCGAGCAGGTCCGGCGACGCCGGGCGGCGCGGCGTGCGCACCGTCTCGGGCGGCGGCGCCGCCAGGATGATCGCGCGTGCATCTTCCAGCGCGGATTCCGGCATTGCCATGAGCCGCGGCGTGCCGTTGCGCGGGCTGGTGTCGGTCGGGCCGATGCGCAGCCCCAGCGGACGGCGCGACAGCGCCGGGCCGAGCGCCATGAACTGCCCGCGTTCCAGATCGCGGAACGCTTCCGCCTGGCGTCTCTCCATGCCCAAAAGATCGGCGGCACGCGCCATGTCGATATCGAGGAAGGTGCGGCCCATGAGAAAATTGGACGCCTCGGCTGCGACATTCTTGGCGAGCTTGGCCAGCCGCTGGGTGGCAATGATGCCGGCCAGCCCGCGCTTGCGGCCACGACACATCAAATTGGTCATGGCGCCGAGCGAGAGCTTTCGCGCTTCGTCCGACACCTCTCCGGCCACCGCCGGCGCGAACAGCTGCGCCTCGTCCACCACCACCAGCATTGGGTACCAGTGGTCACGGGCGACCTCGAACAGCCCGCCGAGGAAGGCGGCGGCACGCCGCATCTGGTTCTCGGCGTCGAGCCCTTCGAGATTGAGCACGGTGGAGACGCGATGCATGCGCGCCCGCTCGCCGGCCGCCTGCAGGCCGCGCTCGGTATGCTGCTCGGCATCGATCACCAGATGGCCGTAACGGTCGCCCAGCGAGACGAAGTCGCCCTCGGGATCGATGATGGTCTGCTGCACCCAGGGCGCGCTCTGCTCCAGCAGGCGCCGCAGCAGATGCGACTTGCCGGAGCCTGAATTGCCCTGCACCAAAAGGCGAGTCGCGAGCAGTTCCTCAAGATCCAGCTTCGCCGGGGCGCCCGCGGTCGTCTGTCCCATCTCGATCGCAACGGTCATCTCGACTCAGGCGCTCCTTTCGCAGACGGGCTTATCAACTGGGTCACAGCCCGTCGAGCGTGCATGACCGCCTGCGGCGTGTTGCGCACAACTGTGCAGGCACCGCCTGGAGGGGTCATCAGCCGATGCCTGGCGCAAACTTTGGGTTGACCCCTTCGGACCACGAGGCGACACTCCACCCAACGCTACGAGTGCGAGGAGGAATGCGATGGACGAGCCCGAACGGTGGCGCCACATGTCGACGGCGCCAAAGGATGGCAGCCGCATCCTGGTCACGGTGCGTCCGTCCGAACAGGGACCGGCGGAAGTAGACCTTGCCTATTGGTCGCGTGCCGACCAGTTCGCCTCGGAAGGCTGGCGCGCGTCGGACTCCTCGCCCGGGCGCGTCATCGAATATGCCGACCCGGAACTGAAGTGCTGGATGCCGTTGCCGACGGCAAACCTCAGCCGCGCGTCCATGCCAGCGCCCTGGGAAGGCGAAGACGCCCAGCAGCTGGATGGGTCCGGGATTTAAGCGCGCGGAGAGGCCGGAGATTGGCCAATCTCCCCTCGTGCGGGAGATCGGCAGCTTCGCGGTCGGCAGTCCTCAGAACAGGAACGCGGCCGTGGCGGGGTTGGGCCCGTTGCGGCCTTCGGGCGAATCCATGCCGCGGATCGTCTGCAGGTCCTGGGCATCCAGTTCAAAATCGAAGACATCGAAATTGGCGGCGATGCGATCCCTGCGGATTGACTTTGGAATGACGATCAGCCCCTCTTGGAGATGCCAGCGGATGATCGCCTGGGCGACGGACTTGCCATGTTTTTTGGCGATGCCTGAAATGGTCGGATCGCCGAGCAGCCGGCCGCTGCCCAACGGGCTCCAGCTTTCGATACGGATGTCGTGCTTGGCGTGAAAGTCCCTGACACCGCGCTGCTGGAACTGGGGATGCAACTCGATCTGGTTGACGACGGGCGTCACGCCGGTTTCCGCGATGATCCGCTCCAGATGGTCCTGGTTGAAGTTCGAAACGCCGATGGACTTGATGCGGCCGGCCTGCCGGAGTTCGACCAGCGTCTTCCAGGCCTCGACATATTTGTCCTGGCTGGGCACAGGCCAGTGGATCAGGAACAGGTCGATCTGCTCAATGCCGAGCTTGGCCATGGTGTCATCGAAGGCGCGTAGCGCCGCATCGCGCTGGTGTGCGCCGTTGCGCAGTTTCGAGGTGATGAACAGCTCAGCCCGCGACACGCCGGCGCTGCGGATCGCCTCTCCGACCCCTTCCTCGTTCTGGTAGCCTTCGGCGGTGTCGATCAGACGATAGCCGGCCTCGATGCCCCAACTCACCACCTCGGCGGTAATATCCTGGTCGACCTGCCACACGCCAAGGCCGAGCTGGGGAATGGCGGAGCCGTCGTTCAATGCAATCTGTTCGGGCATGATGGGCTGTCCAGGCATGGGGGGATCCTTTGCAAAGCGGGTCCGGGCGGTCTGCCCGGTGCACAGCCTATCTAGGTCCGACAGGATGCGACGACCAGCCGACAGCGGACAAATTGCCGTGTGAAGTGCGCCTGCAAGTGTGACTTCGGCGTCGGCCGCATCCTCACCGCGGCCGGCGCACCGCCCTCACCACCCCGGCGGATGTGCTGCCGCAATAGAGGCGGTCGCCGCCATCGGATTCCAGCCCCGACACGCCCATGCCGGCCGGCATGTCGAGCTTCTCGAGAACCTTGCCTGATCGCGGGTCGACGCGGCGCAGGTCGCTCTGGTCGCCTTCCCAGGTGGCGTGCCACAGCTCGCCCTCGACCCATGTCACCCCGGTGACGAAACGGTTGGATTCGATGGTGCGCAGGATCGCCCCTGTCTCCGGGTCGATCTGGTGGATCTTGCGTTCGCGATATTGCCCCACCCAGAGCGTCCCTTCGGCCCAGGTCAGCCCGGAATCGCCGCCGCCGCCCGGCGCCGGAATGGTCGCCAGCACCTGGCCGGTATCAGGGTCGATCTTCTGTATCAGGTCGTCGGCAAGCTGGAAGAAGTGCTGGCCGTCCCAGGCGGTGCCGGCATGCGCCGCGACGTCGATCGAGCGCAGCGCTTGGCCGTTTTCCGGGTCGAAGGCGTTCAGCTTCTCGCCCGAGGCGAACCAGACATTGTTGCCGTCAAAACTCACCCCATGCACCCTCTCCACATCTGGAAAGGGTCCGTATTCGCGCAGAATTTCGGCCGCTGACTGTTTCATGTCCTTGTCCTCACTGAGATGGTCTGATGTCCCCTACTAACCACTCGGCAGCGGCGCCGGGAGTAACAAGGTGGTCGTGAATCCCGCCACCGGCGGCGTCATCCAGCGGCGCGCCCGGCCGTGACCGAAAAACTGCACCTTGCCGGCCTCGCCAAGCTGCTCCAGCGCCCGTTGCACACTGCGTTGGCCGGTGCCAAGCGCCAGCGCCAACGCCGAACTCGCCCAGGATTCACCATCGGCAAGGAAAGCCAGCACCGCCGCGTGCCGCTCCTCGATCGGCCGCGCCAGCACCAGCACCTCGCGTGCCTGGCGCGGCGCCAGCGCGAAGCCCTGGCTGGTCGCGCCGATGTCGGCCAGGCCGCGCAATTCGGTGCGCAGCCGGCCGATCTCGACCCGCAGCCGTGCCCGGTGCGATTCATCGGCGTGCCTGCCGCCGAAGGCTTGCGCGATCAGCCTCGCCCTCGACACATCGCCTGGCCACGCTTCGGCGAGCGTACGGGCCAGCGCAAACAGCACCGGGCGCGTTGCCAGCGAGACCGTTTTCTCCTGTTGGCGCACGACATAGCGAAAGCTATCGACCAGCAATGCCGGCGACGCTTGCAACGCCTCGACGTCCTCAAGCAGCAACGAGCGCTGCTCGCCAGCCGCGATCAGCCGCGCCGCCGGTGTGTCCAGCGCCAGGAATGCGCGATCGACTTCAGCGATGAGCCCCGCAATGCCGGCCTGGCGGGCGGCGTGGCGTGCCCACTCCAACGCCCTGCGCGCCCGCTTCGTCTTGAGGCGCCGCATCGCGATGCCGGCGACGGCCAGCTCGTGGGCGGCGCGCGAGGCCGGCGGAAGCGGCATCGGATCGAGCCCGCCCAGCACGTCTTCGGCCTCGTCGAGACGGCCGATCAATAGCAGGCGGCGCACCTTGAGGTGGCCGGCATGCGCTGCGTTCAGCCGGTCGCCATGCTTTTCCAGCGTCGCCCGCGCCGCATCCAAAGCCTTGGCCGGCCAGCCGAGATCGCGTGAGACCAGCGCGATCTCGGCCTCGGCAACGACGCATCTCGCACGCGCAACCGCCTCTTTCGGGCCGAAGCCACGCGCGGCCCGCCGCAGCAGCGCCTTGGCGCGATCAAGATCGCCAAGTTGCGCCATGGCGATGCCGCGCAGCGCCAGCGCCGGCGGATCCTCGCGCAGGGCGACGCGATCCAGCGCGCCGAGCGGATCGCCTCCGGCCAGCGCCAGCGCCGCGGCGGTGATCAGCGAATCCATTCAAATCCCGTCACACTTGTAACTCCCACCCTTGTGCGTCGCCGCCCTAACTTAAATCCGTACCATGAACCGGCAAGCCGCATCGGCCAACTCTATCGGCAACGTGCGGCACGCCAAGGGAGAACCGACAATGCCAACCGACACTCCTCTCCATGACGCGGCCGAAGGCACCGTGAGGATGCGCCACCCCTGCTGCGACGGGCCGGCTCCTGCAAATCCCGTCACACTTGTAACTCCCACCCCCGCGCTTCACCGCCCTATTCTGGCTGACAGCAAGCGACAACAGACTGGCAAAGGAGACGACCAATGACCAAGCACATCGCAATGAAGACCCCGCCGATCGTTTCGAGGCAGGACTGGGAAGCCGCCCGCGAACAGATGCTGGTGAAGGAAAAGGCAACGCTGCGGGCCAAGGACGCATTGGCCGCCGAGCGCCGGCGCATGCCGTGGATGGAAGTCGACAAGGCCTATGTGTTCGAGGGGCCGAACGGCAGAGCGAGCCTGCTCGATCTGTTCGAAGGCCGCCGCCAGCTGATCGTCTACCGCGCCTTTTTCGAGCCCGGCGTGCATGGCTGGCCCGATCATGCCTGCCGCGGCTGTTCGCTGGGCGCCGACCAGGTCGGCCACCTCGCCCATCTCAACGCCCGCAACACCACTCTTGCCTACGCTTCGCGTGCCCCGCAAGCCGACATTGCGCGGCTGAAGCAGCGGATGGGCTGGCAGATGCCCTGGTACACAATCACGGACAGTTTCGACAAGGACTTCGGGGTCGACGAATGGCACGGCCACAACGTCTTCATCCATGACGGCGACCGCATCTTCCGCACCTATCTCATCAACAGCCGCGGCGACGAGGCGATGGGCACCGTCTGGAGCTATCTCGACGCGACGCCGCTCGGCCGCCAGGAAATTTGGGAGGATTCGCCCGAAGGCTATCCGCAGACCCCGCTCTATTCCTGGTGGAACTGGCACGACAATTACGACGCCGGGGCCGACAAGAAATGGGAAGAAGTGTCTGCTGCCGGCGAGGCTGCATTCCGCGACAAGGGCGAGCAGTAACGGTTGTTCAGTCTGGGTTCCTCTCCCCACTCCGTGGAGAGAGGAACCTGTCGTGGCTGGCATGATCATCAAGGATTAAGGCGATGAGCGATATCCATACCGGTGCCGGCAGCACGATCCCGGAAGCCGCAACCCTCGGGCTGGCCGACTGGCTTTGCCTTGCCGCGGCACCGACTTTCGCCGTGATGGCGCTGCTCACCTGCATCTTCAGCGGCGATGCGGCCATGCAGTGCATGGGCATCGACGCCTCGCCCCTCACGGGCATGGCCGCGATGTATCTGCTGATGAGCGCCTTTCATCTGGCGCCCTGGCTGCGGGTGATCTCAGGCCGGCAGGCCCGCTAGACCATTCCAATTCCAGACACCCCACACATCGGAGAAGACAATGAGACTGGTCAGGCTGAGAGCGCCGGGCGGCTTGGGCAATCTCGACCTGGTCGAGGAAGATCCGCCCCAGCCAGGGCCGGGCGAGGTTCTGGTCAGGATCCGGGCCTGCGCGTTGAACATGCGCGACGACTTTGCCGTGCAAGGCAAGATGCCTCTCGCCGACGGCCGCGTTCCGCTCTCCGACGGCGCCGGCGAAGTGATTGCCCTCGGCGACGGTGTCGATGCACTCAAGCCCGGAGACAGAGTCGTCAGCGTCTTCTATCCCTGGTGGCTGGGCGGTGACATGACGCCCTGCACCCGGCGCGATATTCCGGGAGACAGTTTCGACGGCTTCGCCAGCGAGTATGTCTGCATGCCGGCGCACGCTTTCACCAAGGCACCGGCAGGCTATACGCATGTCGAGGCGGCGTCGCTCACCTGCACGGGCGTTACTGCCTGGCGCGGCCTGGTTGTGTGCGGCAAGGTGAAGCCGGGCGACGCGGTGCTGGTCCTCGGTTCGGGCAGCGTATCGCTGTTCGCGCTGCAATTCGCCAAAGCCGCCGGCGCCCGGGTCATCGCCACCTCATCCGACGAGCAGAAGCTGGAAAGGCTCACGCGCCTCGGAGCCGACGCCGTCATCAACTACAAGTCCGTCCCGGACTGGGGTCGCAAGGCCAGGGATCTGACGGGCGGACGCGGTGTCGATCACGTGATCGAGGTCGGCGGACCCGCCACGCTGGCGCAGTCGATTATCGCCTGCCGCACGGGCGGTCACATCGCGCTGGTCGGCGTCCTGACCGGTTTTGCGGCGGAAGTGTCTATCCCTGCCCTGTTTTCCAACCAGATCCGCATCAGCGGCATTTCCATCGGCAGCCGGGCCGACCAGGAGGATATGATCCGGGCGATAGAGACTATCAGGCTGAAGCCCGTCATAGACCGCCATTTTCCGCTGCAGGACATCGCCACCGCCTTCGCGCATTACGAAACCCAAAAGCATTTCGGCAAGGTCTGCCTCGACGTTTGAGCGGCCTCCGCCAGCAGCACGATGAAGAGGACCGTCGGGTCCGCGCCTTCGTCGTGATCCTGCCTAGGTCGCGATGTCGTTGACCGGCATCAGGGGCTTGGGAAGATCGGCCTCGCCGAGCCCGCTGCGCAACTCGATCTCGATGTCGCGGCAAATCTGCGAGATCGGGACGTCGTTGGCGTTGCCCTCGAACGGGTTGGCGCTGCTTTCGCCGACCTGGTCGAGGGACATGTAAGCCCAGCCCAGCAGCGTGCTGAACGGGATCGTCAGCCAGATCGCGATCGACCCGAGCGCCCCACCCAATTTGCCCATATCGGCAAAGACGGGAACGACCCCGAACGGCAACAGCGTGCAGAAGATCATCACGAACATCGAACTGACGATGGCGTATTGCCGGGGATAGGGATTGTTCTTGATGCGATCGCAGCGCGCCTGCTGGTCATGGAAGTCGCGGATCAGCTTGGTCAGTTCGCCATAGATCTGAGGAGGGAGCTTTGTGTCCTTGAACAGCGCATTGACCTGGACAGATTGCAGTTCGAGCAGGGCTATCGCCGGCTGGGGCGATTTCAGGACGTCCTCGGCCTGTTCGGCGAGCAGCGGACGGAATTCGTCGGCGATCGAGCTCGCATCCTCATGGATGCGGTAGCGCCGCCGGTATTCGATATTGGCGGCCCGCGCCATGGATTCCCATGGCATCGGCCGGCGCAGGGAAAAACGCAATGCCGTCATCCAGGCGATGTGGCGATAGATGAGCTGTCTGGCCGTCGGCGCGTCAAGGAAATCCCTGCAGAAATTGGACCACAACCGGCTGCTGGCCGTAATTTGCGTAAAAGCCTGCAGCGCGTCGCTGCTGCGGGTGAACACCTGCGAATTCTTGAACCCGGCAACGAGTGACACGGTGGTGCCAAGCACCAGCACCACCGACCATGGCACCGAAAACCCGGCGATGCCTGGAAGACGGTAAGCCGCCACGGCCAGTCCACTCACCACCACCATGTAGATGACGCTGCGCCGCGACCACAGCGCGAAGTCCACTATTTTGTAGGAGCGGCCTACATACATCGGGTCCCCTCAATTTATCGACAGGTGTGGTTTTGCACGGGCGGAATCTCGTCGCCTCATTGTGCCTTTGCAGCCCCGAACCGCAACCCGTCCATCAACAGCTTGACCAGCCGGCGCGAGCGGTCGCGCCATTCGGGGGTGTCGGGCGCTGAGTAGATGCCGCCCAGCGCGTGCAGCACGTCGGAAGCGTCGACGTCGCCGCGGATGGTGCCGTCGGCCACCGCCGCCTCGACCAGCTGCCGCAAGGCTTGCGACACCCGGCCGAACGTGTCGGAAAACAGCGTCGAATTGGTGGTGAGCACAATGCGCAGGCTGGTCGCCAGGCCGCGCTTGGTGGCGATGTAGTCGACGAAGCGCTGCATCCACTGTTCCAGCGCGACATCGGACGGATGTTTCTGGGCAAGCTCGCCGGCGGCCGCGCAGAGCGCCTCCACCTCCCGGCGATAGACCACCTCGACCAGATGCTCGCGCGTCGGGAAATGCCGGTAGAGCGTGCCGATGCCGACGCCGGCGCGGCGCGCGATCTCCTCCAGCGAGCCATCGATGCCGCGCTCGGCAAAGACCGACACCGCCACCTCGACCAGCCGGTCGCGGTTGCGCCGCGCATCGGCGCGCAGCGGCTTCGCGTCTACGGCCTCGGCCTTCTGTTCTGTAATGGCGGACGGCTCGCTGGCCAATTTTTTCTCCACATCGTGTCAGGGGGCTTGAACCCGGCCGGTTCAGCCACCACGTATTAAACGGAGGCGCCTCCGTTTTAGTGGAGCACCTTTATCATATAATCAGGGGAACCGGTATGTCACGTCTTTCGAACACGCAAGCCGACATCTCCCCTGCCCGCCTGCCTCGCGGGAGATCCGCTGCCATCTCCGCTTTCGCCGTCAAGACCTGACCGAACGGTTACCTTGCCCTTCCGCGGCAAGGCACCAGTTCAATCCCATCCGCGTCAAGCAACTGGAGCCAGACGCCCATGACCAGCCTTCCCATCACCCTCACCATCAACGGCCACCGACACGAACTGGAGGTCGATCCACGCGTAACCCTGCTCGACCTGCTGCGCGAGCGGCTTGATCTCACCGGCACCAAGAAGGGCTGCGACCGCGGCCAGTGCGGCGCCTGCACGGTGCTGGTC
>NZ_RZRK01000162.1:0-9630 GCF_003997835.1 Mesorhizobium sp. M7A.F.Ca.CA.004.12.1.1 | reverse complement strand
CTTCATCACCAAGATGGTGGAGCGGGAGCGGAGCCTATTTGTTTAGCCGTGCCGCCTTTTCCTTGCCACAAAACCGGCCAGAATGGCATCAGGCGTGCAGCCGCCGCGTAGAGACGATCCCTTAGAAAGCTGGCGCGGATAGACATGCGAGCCGTTCTTGCCATCCTGCCGCTGCTTTTCGTTTCCGCTTGCGCCAACCCGTGGACGAAGGTCCCGGAGGCCGAGCTGCCCAAGCCGATCCGCTACGCCATGGCGCGGCCTTCGCCTTTCGTCCTGGGCAATTATTGCGGCCCTGGCACCCGCACCGGCGATCTATCGGCCCGGCCGGCCGACCGCCTCGACGCGGTCTGCCAGACGCATGATGCCTGCTATATCGCCCGCCACAACCATTGCGACTGCGACGGCACCCTGGTCGCCTCGGCGAAAGCGATCCGCGACGACAAGACAACGCCACGCAAAATGCGCGGCGAGGCCGAACTGTTGATCGCCACCTTCGCCATTCCCGTCTGCAAGGTCTTCCCGCAGGGCTTCATGCCGCCGCGCGATCCCGCGCAATTGAGCGCCCTGAAGGCCGGAGCGCCCGGGTGAAGGGTCGCGCATCCATCGCCATCGTTCTGTTCGGGCTGGCTGTCATTGCCGGCTGTGCCGGCGCTGGCCGCAATGCCTGCGATCTCCTGCAAGGCCAGAGCGCTTGCGCGCGACCCGCGCTCTCCGCCGAGACAGCTGGGCCGCGGATCGCCACCGCGCAGTTTTTCGGTGACGCCGGTACGAACGACTACGAAAAACGGTTCCTGGCGCTGCTCGCCCATCACCAGCTCGGCGCCATGGACCGCGCCAACGGCACCGGCCCTTTCGGTCACGACCGCCATGAGATCCGCAACAGCGATTTCCAGGCGACCTACCGGACACTGCAGCAACTGGCCGGGCCGGTTGCCGAAACGCATCTGCCGCCGGCCGGCGCCAACAGCGGCGAGGCTCATTTCGACGGACGCTGGCGGGTGTCGCGGCAGACACTCTACATCGATGCGGCTGCGCGGCCCTCGGCGCCCAGGATCTTCGATTTCTCCGGCCTGCAGGCGCGCAGCGTCGAGGTCGTGCTGCGCCAGGCCGGCAAGCAACCGGCCGACATCGAGGGCATCTGCGACGGCACGCTGGCGATCCGTGCCGGCGGCGGTTCACGCACCATCGCCATGGGCACGGCATTCCGTTTTCGCCTGTCCGGCGAGGACGACACGGTCAGCCTGTTTCCGAGTGACGGCCTGAACCGCTGCACCGCAAGGATCCGCTCCAGCCTTGCCCCGGCCGGCGCGCCGCTCACCATTCGGCGCGAAGAGGCCGCCGATCCGGCTCTCGCCGCCTTCGACAGTCGCTACGAGCGTTGCACGACGCCTAACCCCACCGGCCTCGATGCGCTCAGCCGCGCCTTCTATGCCAGCCGCTGGCTGTCGCAGACCTGCGCCTTGCCGATCGGAAAGCCGCGCCTGCTGCGCAAATCGCGCGATGGCTTCAACGCCAAGGTCGAGGCGCTGATAGGGGCGCCGCTGTCCGACAGCGCCATCGACAAGGGCGACCCGGAGCTGCCGCTCGACTTCTCCAGGGCGCCAAGGCTGAAGCTGATCTACCTGTCGTCGCTGGAGTTCAAGGCCGACTTCTCCGGCCGCATCATCGAACGGCTGATCCGCCACCATGCAGCCCTCGGCACCAAGGTGCGCATCCTGGTCACCGACGTGCTGGAGCGCGACAAGGACGACGCCCTGCTGCATCGGCTGGCGGCCGAATTCCCCAATGTCCAATTGCAGGAATATCGCTGGCGGGCGGACCATGGTGCGCCGATCGACGAGCAGATTTCACAACTGCACAAGGTCCATCACGTCAAGATGCTGGCGACGCTTGCCGACGATCCACGGCGGTCGCGCGCCATCATCGGCGGCCGCAACATCCATGACGGCTTCCTGTTCCACCAGCCGATCGATCTGTCGCGCTATCCAGACCTTGAGCAATACGGCAAGACCGACGGGCTCTCGCTGAACTACTATTCGAACTGGAGCGACTTCGACATCGAGTTCGCCGATCCGGCCACGGTCGAAATGCTGGCTGCGCATCTTTCGACAGTGTGGCTGCGCGACGCCGACACCAATCTGGCGCGCCCCTTCTCCATTCCGGTCCGGTCCGACGGCGCCCGCCCGTCAGGCACGGCACGACACTTCATTTCGGTGCCCTACGAGGACGGCCATGCGCTGGAGGACTATTTCGTCGAACTGGTCGACGCTGCCCAGCACCATATCCAGATCGTCAATCCCTACCTCAACCTGACGCCCAAGCTTGCCCAGGCTGTTGACCGGGCGCTCGCCCGCGGCGTCAGGATCGACATTGTCGGCCGCATCGATCTCAAGGGCGATATCGGCGGCAAGTTTCTCACCGCGCTCAACAAGCTGTTCGTCGAGAAATATGGCGACCGCATCAACATCCGCGAATTCAAGGCGCCTGACGTGGTGCTGCATTCCAAGATCATGATGATCGACGAAAGGTTGGTCGCCATCTCGTCGGTCAATCTCAACAACCGCAGCTTCTTCCACGACAGTGAGAACGGCATGATGGTGCTCGATCCGGCCTTCTACACCAGGATGAAGCCGATCTATGACGACTATGTCGCCCACTCCAATCCGGTCGCCACCAATGTGACGATCCCATGGGCCTATCGGCTGCTGTTCGACGAGGACTGGGTCCGGCAGGCATTCTGACCCTCTACCGTAGATAGCGCTCCTGCGCGAGGTCGCGAACGTCGATGTCAGGCACCCGGCTGGAGATGATGTCGGCCAGAACCTTGCCCGAGCCACAAGCCATGGTCCAGCCGAGCGTGCCGTGGCCGGTGTTGAGATAGAGATTGGAAAGCTCGGTGCGGCCGATCAGCGGCGGACCATCCGGCGTCATCGGCCGCAGCCCGCACCAGAACGTCGCGTCCCGCATGGCGCCGGCGCCCGGAAAGAGATCGCCAACCGAGTGTTCCAGCGTGCGCCGCCGCGATTCGTGCAGCCTGAGGTCGAAGCCGGAAATCTCGGCCGTACCACCAACCCGGATGCGGTCGCCGAGCCGGGTGATCGCCACCTTGTAGGTCTCGTCCATCACCGTCGACACCGGTGCCGCGGCGGCGTCCTTGATCGGCACGGTGATCGAATAGCCCTTGACCGGATAGACCGGGATCGGCCGCTTCACCCGGCGCATGAAACCTGCCGAATAACTGCCCAGCGCCATCACATAGGCGTCGGCGGTTTTCCAGCCCTTGCTGGTGCTGAGATTGGCGATGCGGTTGCGGCTGCGGATGACGCGCCAGATCGTCACGTCGTACTCGAACTTGACGCCACGGGCCACACAGAGTTCGGCCAGCCTGTCGGTGAACATCTTGCAGTCGCCGGTCTCGTCGTGCGGCAGCCTGAGGCCGCCGACGAACTTTTCGCGCACCCCGGCAAGGCCAGGCTCAGCCGCGATGCAGCCGTCCTGGTCGAGGGTCTCGTAAGGCACGCCATACTTCTTCAGCACCTCGACATCTCCGCCGGTGCCGTCAAGCTGCTTTTGCGTCCGGAACAGCTGCAGCGTGCCCTGGGTGCGCTCGTCATAGGCGATGCCGGTCGCTTCGCGTAGCGCCTTCAGCGTGTCGCGGCTGTATTCGGCGAGCGGCACCATGCGCGCCTTGTTGATCGCATAGCGCTCGGCGGTGCAGTTGCGCAGCATCTTGATCAGCCATGTCCACATATGCGGGTCGAAGGCCGGCCGCACCACCAGCGGGCCATGCTTCATCAGCAGCCATTTGATCGCCTTCAGCGGAATGCCGGGTCCGGCCCAGGGCGAGGCGTAGCCGGGCGAAATCTCGCCGGCATTGGCGAAGCTGGTTTCCAGCGCCGGGCCTTTCTGGCGATCGAGAACCGTCACCTCGTGGCCGGCCTCGGCAAGAAAGTACGCCGTGGTCACTCCGATGACGCCGCCGCCCAGCACCATGATCTTCATCGTTCACTCCTTGCCGCGCCGCACGCCCTTGAGGACGCCTGGACGCGGCCGTATTTCCGATTTGCGCACGATCCCCAGCGAAAATCGATGCCGACTTTCGGGATCATGCAGTGTTGCCTGTTCACGCCGCCGTGGGACCGGGGTCGTCATCCCCTGTCTGCCGCATTCCGGCCCTTTCGCCAAGGGGCCGCCAATCGGCTGCGGCGCTGTAGACGAGGGTGAGCCCATGCGGCCGTCGCGCCTCGTCTCGGGATTTCTCCCTGACGGCACGCCGCGCGGCCTCCGGCTGGTAGAGCACGGTCGCGATCAGGACCGACTCCCGCCTGCCGTCGGCCTGTTCGATCCATGCAGTCTGACCCTCGGCCATGCCGAGCATGCAAAGCCCCCGCCTTGTCATGATCGACAGGCTGGAGCCGACCGGACCGTGCACCTCATTCTGCACCAGAGTTCGGGTCTCGGCAGGGCCGGCATCGACACGAAACACCAGCCTGCTGTTCAGCGTCACGATATCGGATCCGACCGAATCGATCGCGACGACCTCGGCTTTGGAAAGCTTCTCTTCAAGCATTGGAACAATCGGATCCGCGAAAGCCCGCCAACGCTCCAACATGATCTCGAGGACGGCGAAGTCCTTCGTCGTCAGCCGGAAATTCGCGCCTGTCATCGCCGTCTCCATGCTCAGGACCCTTCCCGCCCGCAGGCCGGCGCATCGACCGCTTCGATGGTCGCCGACAGTTCCCGGCCGCCACGGCTGCTCCAGCACACTGTCTGCCCGATCGACGCGCCGATAAGCGCCGTCCCCATCGGCGTCAGCACCGAGATCCTGTTTTCACTGATGTCTGCTTCGCCGGGATAGACCAGCGTGATGCGCTGGGTGTGGCCGCCATCGTTGCGGATTGTCACCGTCGAACCCATCCGCACCACGTTGGCCGGCATGGAAGCCGCTGCCGTCACGAAGGCACGGTCCATCTCCGAAAGCAGTTCTTCGGCCGTCTCGGGCACGCGGTCGAGCGACGCCCGCGCCAGGCCCGTCAGCCGGTGGTGGTCGGCATCGCTGACCAGAAGCCGGCTCGGTGGACGCAATCCTGTTGCATGTTGCATGGCAAACCTCATGACTTGGCGCATCCAACAGACGCGCGCCTGCCGCCGCACAAACGGTGGCTTGATGAAAGCCGGCAGCCGCGAAGCTGTCTGGCTCGGGAATGATGATGTCAGGTAGAAATGCCCCGGTTCGGACGGACGCCAAAAGGCGGCCGCGCCGGGGCTACGATCCCGCGATCGGGCAGACCCGGAACAAGGTTCTGATATAAGCGAGGTTGCTCATGCCCGGAGCCTTGCCGACAGGCGTCCGCTTGTCAAGCGCGGCCAAACCGCTCAACCGCCGACATAGCGCCGATGGAAGCGCGGGCCGAGGCTGGTCAGGATCTCGTAGCCGATGGTGCCGGCATGGCCGGCGGCGTCATCGACGCTTTGCGAGGGACCGAGCAGTTCGACGAGATCACCCTCGCGCAGCCTGCCGACCGGCAGGGCGGAAATGTCGAGAATGATCGAATCCATCGACACCCGCCCGAGGAAAGGCAGCCGCACGCCCTCGAACCAGGCGGCGGACGCGGCGCGGCGTTGCCAGCCATCCGCGTAGCCGAACGAAATCGTCGCCAGCCTGAGCGGGCCTTGCGCATGATAGGTGTGGCCATAGCCGACGCCGGCGCCTTTTTCGACGCTGCGCGTCTGTGCCACCTTTGCCTGCAGCCGCACCACCGGCAGCATCGGATTGGACTTTGCCGGCGTCGGATTGATGCCGTAGAGCGCGGCACCGGGGCGGGCGAGATCGTAGTGAAAGCGCTCCCCAAGAAAGATGCCGGAGGAATTGGTCAGCGATGCCGGCGCCTCCGGCAGCATCTTGCGCAGCCGCTCGAACGCCAGCCGCTGCTTCTCATTGGCCGGATGCTCCGGCTCGTCGGCGCAGGCCAGATGGCTCATCACGTAACGGATGTCGATGCCGTCGAAGGCCTGCGGGTCGGCGGCGATGCGATCCACATCCCGAGGCGCCATGCCGAGCCGCGACATGCCGCTGTCGACCTGGATCGCGGCCTGCAGTTTTCGGCCGGCGCGGCGAGCCGTCACACGCCAAGCCGCCAGTTGCTCGGGGCTGTTGATAACAGCGCAAAGGTTTGCTGCCACGGCGTCCGGCTCGGCACCGGGCGGAATGCCGTTCAACACGAAAATGGCAGGGCCCGGCCCAAGCGAGTGGCGCAGGGCGACGCCTTCGCCCAGAAGCGCAACGAAGAAGATATCGCAGCCGTCGCGCAGCAGCGCCGCCGCGACCTGGCCGGCGCCCACGCCGTAGCCGTCCGCCTTGAGCACCCCAGCGCAGGCAACATCGCCCAACCGCGCCTTCAGCCGCCGGTAGTTTTCACGGATTGCACCGAGATCGATGGTGAGGATGGCCCCAGCCGCCACTTCGCTTGTGGCGGTGACCTCTTCTGGGGGCGACTTTTGGGGGGCGTCGTTCATGGCGACCCTTCGCGTGCTAGTGGATACATCAATAGGACCGCCGGGCCGGCGCGGCAACCGCGGTTGTTGTATAGCGGCTATTGCACCAGATGCCGGAATGCCGTCACCACATCCTCATAGACATGGCGCTTGAACGGCACGATCAGGTCGGGAAGGTCCTGCATAGGCCGCCATGCCCATTTGTCGAACTCTGCGGTGTGGCCACCCGGCGGCGGGTTGATCTGGATCTCGCTGACATCGCCGTGGAAGCGAAAGGCGAACCATTTCTGCGTCTGGCCGCGATACCGGCCCTTGAAGGCGATGCCGACGAGATGGTCCGGCAAATCATAGTTGATCCAGTCCGGCGCCTCGGCCAGCAGCGAGACGCCTCGCATGCCGGTCTCCTCATAGAGCTCGCGCTCGGCCGCCTGCAATGGCTCCTCGCCCTCGTCGATGCCGCCCTGCGGCATCTGCCAGAGCTGCGTCGTGCCGGCAAATTCGCTGTCCGGTTCGGCAATCCGGTGCCCGACCCAGACAAGGCCCTCGGCATTGAGGATCATCAGCCCGACACATGGACGGTAAGGCAGCGTTTCGCGGTCGATCTTGTTCGTCTTTGGCATCAGTCAGTCTTTCCAGCCGTCTTACGATGGCTAGCCTTTTTGCGGATCTATAGCCACCGCTGAAATCGGCACGATCTCTATGCCGCGCTTCTTGGCCTCGACCACCCAGGACGACACGGTATCGACCGTCAAGTCGAAGGCCGAACCGATGCCGACGGCAGTGCCTTTGGCCCGCGCGGTCGCCTCCAGGCTGTCTAGCTTCTTCAGGATTTCGCCGCGATCCTGCACGGCATCGATCGCCATGTCGCCGGCGACGAAGGGCACGCCATCCTTCAGCGCCAGGTCCGGCGCCAGGCTGCGCGCCGACGAGCCGTCATCGATATAGGCGAGGCCGCGTTTGCCGAGCTCGGCGATGAACGGCTCCATCGCCGCGGCATCGGCGGAAAAGCGGGCGCCCATATAGTTCATGACGCCGGTATAATTGGTCGTCCGCGACAGCGCCCAGTGCAGGCTCTTCAGGTTCTCATCCGCGCTCGCCGCCACCGTCAGCGTGTTGCGGCCCGGATTTACCTTCGGATAATCGAACGGTTCGAGCGGCACCTGCATGACGATCTCGTGGCCGCTCTGCCTGGCTGCCTGCATCCACCGGCCGATGCTGTTGCCTTGCGGCGCGAAAGCCAGCGTCACTTCCGCCGGCAGCTTGGCGATGGCCGCCTGGGTGCCGGTCTGCGAAACCGAAAGCCCGCCGATGACGATCGCCACCCGTGCGCCGCGCCCGCCCGACCAGGGCCGCGCATAGACGTCGAACGGCCGCCTGCCATCCGTGGCGCGCACCGGCAACGGTCCGGTCTCGCTGGTCTCGATCAGCGCCTTGTCGGGAATATGCGCGATCTTCAGGTTCTGACCGATGGTCGACGGATCGCGAATGACGATCGCTGCCTTGGGCGGCCCATCGCCCTCCTCCGTCTGCACATGGATAATCTGCGGCCCGCCTGATTTGACCGGCGCCTCCGGCTTCGGTGCCGCCGGGGCCAATGCAGGCGGCGCGGCGGCAGGCTCGGCCGCCGCGGTCACTTTCGGCGTTGAAACGGCAACCTCTTGCGGCTTTCTAAACGGTTTTTCCCTGAGCGCGATCGCGCCGGAGACGCCGGCCACCGCCAGCACGGCCACTGTCGCCATGATCGCACCGCCGCTGATCTTGCCGGCGGCGCGCGGCGACCGGACTGCCTGTCCGAGCGGGCGTTCGATGTCCTTGCCGATATCAGCCAAGCCTAATCCCCGGGCACATGGCTCCGAAGACGAAGCCGCTTCGAAAAGACATGCGCGAATTCATCAATTCCGGCGCACCCCGCGCCATGTCTTGGGAGCTTTGCCTCGCTCCCCGAATCAAACTGCCGGAACCTTTCGGTCCCGGCAGCATCGCATTGCTTCCATCTGGCTCAAACAGAAAGATGGGGCGGCGCGTGCGCCGCTCCAGATCCTTACTGGTTGAGAACCGCCTTTTGCGGATTGGGCGGGAAGGACGGATCGGTCTTCTGGCCACGCAGCAGCTGCTCGGCATAGATGAGCTGCAGATCGTCTTTCGGATCCGGCGGCACATAGGCCGCCGAGCCCGAACCCGTCGTGCTCTCGTCGGCGCCCTTGATATGGCCCTTGAGATCGGATTCGCCACGTGTCAGATCCCTGCCCTGCAGTTCCGGCGGCAGTGGCTGTTCGACCTTGATGTCCGGCGTGATGCCCTTGCCCTGGATCGACTTGCCGGACGGCGTGTAATAGAGCGCCGTCGTCAGCCGCAGCGCACCATTCTCGCCGAGCGGAATGATGGTCTGCACCGAACCCTTGCCGAAGGACTGCGTGCCGACCACCGTGACACGGCGCAGGTCCTGCAGCGCGCCGGCGACGATTTCCGACGCACTGGCCGAACCGCCATTGACCAGGACGATCATCGGCTTGCCGTTGATGTCGTCGACCTGCTTGGGCTTGGCGTCGAAGCGGGTGACGTCCTTGGGGTCGCGGCCGCGCGTCGAGACGATCTCGCCGCGGTTGAGGAAGGCATCGGACACGCTCACCGCCTGGTCGAGCAGGCCACCTGGATTGAGGCGGAGATCCAGAACGTAGCCCTTCAGCTTGTCGTCGGGAATCTGCTTCTTGATGGTGTCGATGGCGTTCTCGAGGTCGTCATAGGTCTTTTCGGTGAAGGAGGTGATCTTCATGTAGCCGATGTCGTTCTCCACCCGGAACTTGACCGCCTTGACCTTGATGATGTCGCGCACGACCGTCAGTTCGATCGGCTTGTCGGCGCCCTGGCGCAGGATGGTCAGCTTGATCGGCGTGTTGACCAGGCCGCGCATCTTGTCGACCGCATCGTTGAGGGTCAGGCCGCGAACCTCTTCGCCGTCGATCTTGGCGATGTAGTCGCCGGCCAGCACGCCTGCCTTGGCGGCCGGCGTGTCGTCGATCGGCGTGATCACCTTGACCAGATCGTTCTCCATGGTGACCTCGATGCCGAGGCCGCCGAACTCGCCCTTGGTCTGGACGCGCATATCCTGCGCCTGCTCGGCATTCATGTAGGAGG
>NZ_RZRK01000161.1:0-9700 GCF_003997835.1 Mesorhizobium sp. M7A.F.Ca.CA.004.12.1.1 | reverse complement strand
GTCGGTCTCCTTGAGTCCCTGATTGCGATCACGCACCGGCGTGAAGGGGCCACCCTTGCGGGCGATTTCCCCAGCGAAGTTCACGGCATGCGTGGCCAGATCGCCATCGAAGACAGCGTCGACGAGGCCGGCTTCATGCGCCTCGGTCGCGCCGATCGGCGTACCGGAGACGATCATCCTGAGCGCCTTCGTCGCGCCGACAAGGCGCGGCAGCCGTACCGTGCCGCCACCGCCCGGCAACAGGCCGAGCTTGACTTCCGGCAGGCCGAGCTTGGCGCCGACGTCGGCGATACGGAAATGGCAGCCGAGCGCCAGCTCCAGCCCGCCGCCGAGGGCGGTGCCGTGGATGGCGGCTAGCGTTGGCTTGGCGATGGTTTCCAGCGTCGCCACGATGGCGCGCAGCTCCGGCTGCTGCATCGGCTTGCCGAATTCGGTGATGTCGGCGCCAGCGACAAAGGTCCGGCCGGCGCATGCAATGACGATGGCGGCAACCGAAGCATCGTCGCGCAACTCAACCAGCGCCTGCATCAGCGGCTCGCGGACATGGAAGCTCAGCGCGTTGACCGGCGGGTTGTCGATGGTGACGACGGCGACATCGCCGTGGCGGCTGACCTTCACGAAATCGGACACGCAAACCTCCCAGCGCTATTCAGCGGCCGTGGCCGCGCGAACGGGATTTACAGCGCTATGACGCCGATTGGAACCGGATGTCGGCCTGGCACAATGATTACAGGCCTGGGACGACGAAGGCGGAGCCTACCGCGGCGCCTTCTGCCCGCCCGCCGCCGTGATCACCCCGACAATGATCAGCCCCGTGAGCAGCAATCGCACCCCGGCACTCACCCCAAACGTGTTGAGCATGGTCAAAAGCAGCACCAGGAACAGCGCCGCGCCCCAGACCCCGGGCACATTGGCCTTGCCGCCGGCGACCGACGTGCCGCCGATGACGACGACCGCGATCGAGGCCAGCAGATACTCATTGCCGATATCGACATTGGCGCCACGGAAATAGCCGGCGAGCAGCGCGCCGTCGATGCCGCCGAGCGCACCAGACAGCGTGTAGGTGAGGAAACGGATGCGGCCGACATTGACGCCGGCGAGCCAGGCGGCGCGGATATTCTGGCCGATCGCCAGCACCGAGCGGCCATAGATCATGCGCTGCAGGGCGATGGCCGCACCGATGGTGAACAGCACGGTGAGGATGGCCAGCACCGGAATGCCGAGTATCTGCCGGTTGGCGAAATCGGCGAAGCCCGGCGGCGGCTTGATCTGCAAGCCGCGTCCGTAGCTGATGTCGATCGACTGGATGATGAAGCTGGCCGACAGCGTGGCGATGATCGGCGGGATGCGCAGCGCCCAGATCAGCAGATAGTTGGCGGCGCCGATCGCCGCCCCGCAGGCAAGCGCCGCCAGCAGCCCGACCACGATCATGGAATCATTGCCGTCCATCACTTTCATCGCGACGGCGCTGGCAAGGCCGATATTGGCCGGCAGCGACAGGTCGACATTGCCCGGGCCGAGTGTGATGACGAACATCTGGCCGACGCCGACAATGACGGTGAACACCGCCAGCGACAGGGCCGCCGTCACCATGCCGCCGGCGCCATAACCGCCGGTGAAGGCGATCGTCGCCAGCCACACCAGAAGCGCGCCAATGAACGACCAGATCCAGGGTTTGGCGAGCAGCGATTTCACCGATGTCATCGCTCACCTCTCCTTGCGGCTGATCAGCACCCGCGCCGCCAGCACGATGATGAGGATGGCGCCGTTGGCGGCAACCTGCCAATCGGGTGGAATGTGCATGAAGGTGAGCAGCGGCGAGGCCGCCAGCGCCAGCGTCAGCGCGCCGATCACAGCACCTATCGGCGACACCCGGCCGCCGACGAATTCGCCGCCGCCGAGGATGACGCCGGCGATCGCCAGCAGCGTGTAGCCATTGCCGATATTGGCGTCGGCCGAGGTGGTGATGCCGATCAGCGCCATGCCGGACAGCACGCCGAACAGACCGGCCAGCGCAAACAGCACGATCTTGGTCTTGAGCAGCGACCAGCCGGCGCGGCCGAGTGCCGCCGGATTGCCGCCGGAGCCGCGCAGGATCACGCCATAGGAAGTGCGCATCAGGCCGAAATGAACGATGAGGCCGATCAGCAGCGCGGCGATGATCGGGAACGGAATGAAGGGCGGCTTGAACGCCATCAGCCCGAGCAGCCAGTCCGGCGCCTTGCCGCCCGGTTTGGGCAAGACGAGAATGGCAAGCCCCTGCCAGACGAAACTCATGCCGAGCGTCACCACGATCGAAGGCAAATTGCGCAGATGGATCAGCGCGCCGAGCAGCGCATAGACGCCTATCGACCCGAGCAGGATCATCACGCCGATGAGCGGCGCGTCCTTCAGCCAGGTCGCCGTGACACAGCCGACGAAGCCGACGAAAGTACCGATCGACAGGTCGAGCTCGTTTCCGGCGATAACGAACATCTGCGCGATGGTCGCCAGCGCGATCGGGATCGCCAAATTGAGCATCAGGCTGAACCCGAAATAGCTGATGGCGCGCGGGTTGAGCCAGGCGATGGCGAGCAGCACCAGCGCCAGCGACAGCGCCGGCAGCAGCCCGCGCAACAGACGGGCACGGGCCAGTGCGCCTCGCTCGGCGGACGTCCTGGCGGCGGTGTCGAGGCTGGCGGCCGTCATCTCAGGCCGCATCGCCGAATGAGGACTGGATGATCTTCTCTTCGGTCAACTCGTCGCGGCGCAGATTGGCGACGATGCGGCCGTTCTTGAAGACATAGATGTGATCGCAATTGTCGAGCTCTTCGGTTTCCGTGGTGTACCAGAGGAAGGTGCGGCCTCGGGCAGCCTCTTCGCGCACGAGGTCATAGACCTCCAGCTTAGTGCCGATATCGACGCCGCGCATCGGGTCGTCCATCAGCACGATCTGCGCGTCCGAGCCGAGCGCGCGGGCAAACAGCGCCTTCTGCTGGTTGCCGCCCGACAGCGAGAAAATGTTGTTGTTCATATCGGGCGTGCGGATGCCGATCTTCTTCTGCCAGAATGCGGCGAGCTCGGCCTCGCGCTGCGGCGAGATCAGCAGCCCGCTGCGCAACCGCGCCAGCGAGCGGATGCCGATGTTCTCAGCGATCGACCATTGCGGAAAAATGCCGTCCGACTGGCGGTCGCCGGCGACCAGCGCCACCGGTGCGGTCACCTCGATACCGGCCCGGGCGCGCGATGCAGCAGTGAAGATCGCCAGCAGCAGATCGGTCTGGCCGTGTCCCGCCAGACCGGCAAGGCCGATGATCTCGCCGGCGCAGGCGACGAGGTCGGTGCCGTCCTTCTGCGCGGCGGGCCGCGCCCGGACCCGTAGCGGACTGGCGGCGGGCTTGGCAGCCGCGATTTGCGCCGCGATCTTCTGGCGCGCCTCCGCTCCGCCCATCGCCGTCACCAGCCGGTCGCGGTCGAAGGCACTGGCGGCGTCGGCGACAACCACCTTGCCGTCGCGCATCACCACGATGCGATCGGCGTTGCGCAGCACCTCACCCAGCACATGCGAGATCAGGATGCAGCTTTTGCCGCCGGCGACGAAGCGGCGCACGAAGGCCAGCAGCTGGCCCGCCGTATGCGCATCGAGCGACGATGTCGGCTCGTCGAGGATGACGAGGTCGAGCCGATCCTGAGTGACGGTGAAGGCGCGCGCCACTTCCACCATCTGGCGCCGGCCGATCGACAGATCGCCGACAATATCGGACGCCGAAATGCTGTGGCCCGGAAAGATCTCGTCGAGCTTGGCGGCGATCAGATCCGCCGCCTTGCGCCGCCAGCCGAAGCCGCGCAGCGACGCGTGGTTGATGCGCGTGTTCTCGGCGACGCTGAGGTTGGGGCACAGCGACAGTTCCTGGAAGACGCAGCGTATGCCGAGCTGCTGCGCCCGCGACACCGAGTAGTTGTCCTCGGTGTCGCCATGCACGCCGATCTTGCCACTGTCGGGCACCAGCGTGCCAGCCACCATGTGCATCAGCGTCGATTTGCCGGCGCCATTGTGGCCGACGAGACCAACGCACTCGCCGGGGCCGACATGGAAATCGACGCCGCCCAGCGCGCGAACGGCGCCGAAATGCTTTTCGGCGCCGTTCAGTCTGATGATGTCAGCGTTCCCTTCAGGCATGCTCAACGATATCCGCTCGATGATCCGGAGGGCAACGCTTGTTCAAGGCTCACTTGATGTTGGCTTTGATGGCCGCGATCGCGTCTTCCTGCGTGTATTCGTGGCTGGCGACGCCGCCCTTGGGGATCTTCGGCAGCTCGGCCTCGAAATCGTCCTGTGTGAAGGCCAGATACGGCACCAGCAGATCGTGCGGAATGTCGGTGCGGCCGTCGAGCACCTGCTGCGCCACCCAGAAGGCGAGCGACGACACGCCGGGCGCGATCGAAGCCGACCAGGTCTGGTAGCCGTCCTTGTCCTTCTGCTCCTTCCACCACTGCAGCTCGTCCTGGCGGTTGCCCATGATGATGGTCGGGCGCGGCTTGCCGGCGGCGGCGAAGGCCTGGGCCGCGCCGTAACCGTCACCGCCCTGGTCGACGACGCCGACGATGTCGGGCAGCGACGGCAGGATGGTTGCCACCGCCTTCTGCGCTGTCGTCTGGTCCCAGTCGCCGGTCACCGAACCGACGATCTTGAACTCGGGATGGGCGGCGACACCTTCGAGGATGCCGGCATGGATGGCATCGTCGATCGAGGTCCCGGCAAGGCCACGGATTTCCAGCAGATTGCCGCCCTTGGGCTGGAACTTGGCCATCTGCTCGATTTCCTGCTTGCCCATGTCCTTGAAGTCTACGACGACACGGTAGGCGCAAGGTTCGGTCACGGTGCCGTCGAAGGAGACGACGACGATGCCGGCATCGCAGGCCTGTTTGATGGCGCCGTTGAGCGCATCCGGCGAGGCCGCGTTGATGACGATCGCGTCATAGCCCTGCAGGATCAGGTTCTGCACCTGCGCCGCCTGTGTCGGCACCTCCTTGTCGGCGGTGGTGAAGATGTCGGCCGCGCCGACGATCTTGTCGGCGACCGCCTTCTTGGTGACAATGCCATAGCTGTCGAGCATCGCCTGCCGCCAGGAATTGCCGGCATAATTGTTGGAAAAAGCGATCTTCTTGCCACTGGTGTCGGCCAGCGCCGTGCCCGAGGCGAGCATTGCCGCCAGAGCGCCCAGAACGAACAGTTTCTTCATGTCGTTATCCTCCCAGATGTGTTGACTGCTGCATTCCCACCGGCTTTGACCCCGGCCTCACTCCCAACTCTGATTTGAGCACGGATTGTCGCGAGCTCAAAACAGTCTCAATCCCGGCACGCGCACCCTGAGCCGGTACAGCGACGTCGACGCGGTGATGTAGAGGCTTTGCAGATCGTCGTCACCGAAGGTGAAATTCGCGCAATCCTCGGGCGTCCGGATGACGCCAAGAATGGCGCCCGAGGCGTCGAAAATGTGGATGCCGCCGGGTCCGGTGCAGTAAAGATTGCCGCGGCTGTCGATCTTCATGCCGTCGGGCGCCCCCGGCCCCTCGCCCTCGGTCACTGCCCACACCGCGCCGCCATCGAGGTCGCCATTGGCTTCGACGCCGAACACCCTGATATGCCCGCGTTCGGTGTCGTTGATGAACAGCCGCGACTCGTCCAGCGAAAAGCACAGCCCGTTCGGCTGCCCGAAATCGTCAGCCAGCAATGTCAGCCGGGCGCCATCGCCATCGATGCGATAGACGCCCTGGAACGGCAGGTCCTGTGGCCGTGGCACGCCATAGAATTCCCTCCGGCCATAGCCCGGATCGGTGAAATAGATCGATCCGCCGGTGGCAACGACGATGTCGTTCGGGCTGTTGAGCTGCTTGCCCTGATGGTGCGTGGCAAGCACCGTCGCGCTGCCGTTGGGTTCGGCGCGGGTCACCCGGCTCGTTGCGTGCTCGCAGGTGACCAGCCGCCCCTGGCGGTCCAGCGTGTTGCCATTGGCCTTGTGGCTCGGCGCGCGGAACAGCTCGATCTCGCCTTCGGCACTGCGGCGATAGATCCGGCTTTCCGGAATGTCGGAGAAGACCAGCCATTTCTCGTAGGGGTGCCAGACCGGCCCTTCGAGGAAGCCGAAGCCGCTCGCCAGGGTCTCAATGGTCGCATCGCCGACGACGTCGTCGAAGCCGGAATGGCGCGCACGCGCCGACACCGACATCATCGGCTCCCGGCGCGAACAGCCGTGCTACTCCGCATGGTGACAAATGGCATGAGCGCTTCCCGATATAGGCTTCTTGTTGGGGCAGAGCGTAGGCGCGGTACCGACGAGCCGATACGGGTCAAAGCGCACGGCCGACTGTGCGTTTGCACAGTCGGCCGTGCCTATCGAGCACGGGATAGCGACGACGTCAGATCAGGGCCGGCGACCACTCCGCAAAAGCGCGGTCAAGGTTGCGCTCGCGCACGCCACAGCCACGAGCACGACCACGCCTGCAGCGTTGGACTCCTGTTGTGTTCGAGCCGAGTCGTGCTGCGCGGGTAAAGGGCTGTGAACCAAGGTTTTCAGATCGGACCGGCTGCCGTGCCGAACGGAATAGGCGCGCGTGAACTCGGCACCGAGGAGGAAAATTTCCGACGAGTAGTAAACCCAGAGCAGTATGACGAGCAGGCCGCCGGCGGCGCCATACGAAGACGCAACCGCGCTGGTGCCGATATACCAGCCGATAAGCGATTTCCCCAGTGTGAACAGGGCCGCGGTCCCGATAGCGCCAATTGCCACATCGCGCCATTCCAGGGTTCGATCGGGTAGAACCTTGTAGATGGCGGCAAACATCACCGAGATAAGTGCAAACGAAACGACGCCATTGATCCCGCTGAGTATGATCGTTCCGAACGGCAGATAGGCGTTGATGAAATCGCCCAGTGCCGAAATCGCAGTGCTTGCGATGAGAGAGACCAGCAACAGGAACCCGAGTGCGGCCACCAACCCCAGACTGGCGGCCCGCGCCCGCACCAGACGCGACAGGGAATTGCCTTGCGGTTCGATCTTCCAGATCGTGTTCAACGATTGCTGCATTTCGCCGAAGACACCAGACGCGGCCACCAGCAAGGTGACCAGCCCTATGATCGCGGCCCAGGTGCCGTACAGACTGTCGGATGCACTTTCCAGCGCAGTCTTCAGGAGATCGGCGCTTTCCGGTCCCATCAGCCCTGATATCTGCGCGGACAAGGCCAATTGTGCGGCATCGTGGCCGAAGACGAGACCAGCAATCGCAACCACGATCAGCAAGATCGGCGCCAGCGAGGTGGTGGCATAGAAAGCCATCGCAGCACCATGGCTAAGCGCATTGTCGTTGATGAAGCCGACTATGCTTTCACGCACCAGATGCCATGAATCTGTGATTGAGGGTCGCACTTCGGGTCCGCAGGCATTGAGTTGGCGTTCACTAGCAATGCGCCTGACCTTCCGAAGTTCCGGGGCGTGGCCGCCGCTGTTCAGTGCTCCGCCAGCCAGGCATCGAGCCGGTCCTGTTCGCGGCGCAGTGCGTCGATGTTGATCAGGCCACGCGCCATGGCGAGATAGATCGCCCGCGTCCGCGAGTTGAACACGGAAGCATCGCCGGCGCCGTCGTCCGCCGGCACGATGCCGAGCTTGTCATAGACATGCTTGATGCGGCTCTGCGCACCACGGATCGACAGGCCGCGCCGCGCCGCGATCGCCCGGTCGGTCAGGCCGAGCGCGATGTCGATCAGGCTCTCATATTCGCCGTCGGTGATGCCCTCGAACTTGTCCTGCACGCGGTGCTGGATGCCGCGGATCTCGCGGTCGATGATGCAGTGGCCTTCGCGGAAAACCCCGCGCAGCGCGGACCGCATGCCCTCCTCCGTCGCCGATTTGAGCACATAGCCGTAGACCGAACCGGGCGGCACGATGCGTGCCACGCCGCGCACATAGGCTTCGTCGGCGAAATTCGACCAGAACAGGATGTGCGTGCCGGCGCGGCGGTTCCAGATCGCCTTGGCAACTTCGATTCCCGTCGCCTTCGGCATCTGCAAATCGAGCACGACATGCAGTGGCTCGCGTTGGGCCGCCAGGTTGATGGCGTCCTCGCCGTCGCTCGCCTCGATCACCTCGACGTCGCCGGGCCACAGCTGCTCCACCGTCCGCCGCGCGAAGCTACGGTGCAGCCCGTCATTCTCGGCGATCATCACAAGCATCACATGGCCTCCGATACGGCGAACTCGCCAGGCACCGCTGCCGCCGCCAATTCTCGCGACGGCTGGCGGTCGATCTCGACGACGACACGGGTGCCGCCGTTCTTGCGGCCGGCCTGGCCGATGCGCAGCCGCGCCCCAATAAGGGCTGCCCGCGTGTGCATATGGCCGATGCCGCCATACGCAGCCGGGTCGACGGTGCCGCAGCCCTGGCCGTCATCCGTCACGATCACCCGCAGCACGCTTGCGGTCGACGCCAGCAGCACGTCGATGCGGTGCGGCGCGGCATGGCGAACGGCATTGTTGATCGCTTCCTGCACGATCCGGTAGAGCGCGGTCCGCACTGGCTCCGGCAAACTGTCGGCGCCGCCGTCGCTGGTGTCGGCGATGCGCACGGCGATCGGCGGCTTGGCCTTGCTGACACTGCGGTTGAGATGCGCTTCGACCGCATCGCGCAGGCCGAACAGTTCGAGCACGCTCGGCCGCATGGCGTCGACGATGTGGCGCAGTTCCGTCAGACAGCCGGCGACCTCCTGCTCGAGGTCGGCAAGCTGCGCGGCCCGCGCCACGCCCTGGCCGCGCAAGGCCGAAAGCTGGCGCGCGATGCGGGCGAGATCGGCAAGCGTCTGGTCGTGCAGGTCCATGGCCATGCGGCGGCGTTCGCGCTCCATGCCCTCGGTCAATTGCGAGGCGCCTACGCGCAGCAGTTCGACGCGGTTGCGCGCCTCGCTCTCGGCCAGCATGGCGCGGCGCGCCTCCTCGGTCTGGATCAGCGCGAAGATATAGGGCGCGATCAGATCGGCGCATTGCTGGGCGACCGCGACATCGGCAAGCGTGTAGCAGCCGATTTCGTGCCGACTGATGTTGAGCGCGCCGATGACGCTACCGCGCGCCCTGAGCGGCACGATGATGCGGCTGCGCAGCTTGGCCGCGAAAATCGGCTCGTCGAAAGCGCCGGCAAAATGAAAACGGTCGTCGACAAGCGCGTTGTCCGACAACAGGTAAGGCGTCTTGCCCCACAACACGAAGCGAATCGGACTGCCTTCCACCGGATGCTGGGCGAGCTCGCTCCAACTGGTGTGGAAACCGGCTTCGTAGCAGGCATGCATGCGCCCATCGTGAGACAGCACAGCCAGATCGATATGGTCGTGCGGGATGAGCGTGCCGATCTCGATGGCGGTCGCGCGGAACGCCGTGCCGGGATCGATATGGCCGGCAAGCGCCCGCGATATCGCCAGCAGCCGGTCGATCAGGACCAGGGACACTTCCGCCATTGCTTTCACGATCCTCCCGTGCCGCGAAATAGTGGACGCATGCCGCCGCCGCTGTCAACGACGGCGCCGTTGACTATAGGAATTTTTTCTTGACTCGGTGACCTCAGCTATGGTACATTTTTGTCCATGGTGCTGATTTGCGCCAGTGACCCGCCGCACAGGCGGGTTGTTCGCTTGATGCTCCGTCAGCCAATGGCGGGCGGAGGGCCCGAAGAAAACC